>CAZUWQ010000018.1:0-11152 GCA_964624195.1 uncultured Oscillospiraceae bacterium
CGGGTCTGGTGGCCGAAGTGGACGCCGGCCTCCAGCAGCTGCTTCATAGATACGACTGCCATGTTTTGTTTCCTCCTAAGTTTTAGTTATTACCTCCGAGGGCCTCATCTCCCACGCCAACCTCCCCTGGGAGAGGCACATGACGAATGATCCGCCCTCGTGCGGAATGCCTAAGCATTTTACCATAAGAAGCCGGACAGCGCAAGTATTTTTTGCGAAAAACCGGGCGCGTCAGTGATTTTTCGCGGCGACAGCGCCGCCCTTGCGCGGCCGCTGCCCGGACTCCACTAAAATGATATCGGCGCCGACGCGCTTGATGTCAGACCAGCGGAACACCGCGTCGGCCTCCCGCCCCAGCAGCCCCAGGCACCGGGCCCGCCCGGCGATGACGATGCTCTCCACCGTGCCACGCTCGGCGTCGATCTCCAGATCGCCGATGTAGCCGTACCGGGTGCCGTCGGAGATGTCCACGACTTCCTTGTATTGCAGTTCAGAAACGCGACAGACCATTCTGATCCCTCCTCTGCTTACAGACTATGTGGACAGCCCACTCCTATATGTAGCAGAGAAAATTTTTTGGTGTAAATTTTTCATTTGCCCCTATGCAAAGGACGGGTTTTGTATTAAAATAAGAGTCAGCGTTGGAAATGAGAAGGAGGATCAAGACCTATGCCTGAGCTGAAATACAAGCGCGTCCTGCTGAAGATCAGTGGCGAGGCGCTGGCCGGGGACGCGGGCCGGGGGCTGGATTTCACGGTGATCGACCAGGTGTGCGGCGTCATCGCCCGCTGTGTGGACGAGGGCGTGCAGGTGGGCATCGTGGTAGGCGGCGGCAACTTCTGGCGTGGCCTGAAGGACGGCAAGGGGATGCGGGAACGCACCCGGGCCGACCACATGGGAATGCTGGCCACCACCATCAACTGTCTGGCCCTGGCGGACATTTTAGAGCAGAAGGGCGTGGACGTGCGGGTGCAGACCGCCGTGGAGATGCGCGCCATCGCCGAACCGTACATCCGCTCCCGGGCCATCCGCCACCTGGAAAAGGGCAGGGTAGTCATTTTCGGCTGCGGCACGGGAAATCCCTTCTTTTCCACCGACACCGCCGCGGTGCTCCGGGCGGCGGAGATCGACGCGGACATCATCCTGCTGGCGAAGAATGTGGACGGCGTATACAGCGCCGATCCTAACGTAGACCCCACCGCGGTGAAGTACGACTCCATCAGCTATGACGACGTGCTGGCCCGGCACCTCCAGGCCATGGACTCCACCGCCACGTCCCTTTCCATGGACAACAACATTCCGGTCATCCTCTTCGCGCTGAAGGATCCGGAGAACATCCTCCGGGCGGTACATGGGGAGAAGATCGGCACGATTTTAAAGGATTAAGGAGGATATGACGATGACAGAGCTGTGCAAAACCTATGACGGGAAGATGCAGAAGACCATTGAGGTAGTCAAGGGCGACTTTGCCAGCGTCCGGGCGGGCCGGGCCAATGCCGGCGTGCTGGACCGTATCCAGGTGATGTACTACGGCACCCCTGCCCCCATCCAGCAGGTGGCCAGCATTTCCACTCCAGACCCCCGCACCCTGGTCATCCAGCCCTGGGACACATCTATCCTGCGGGAGATCGAGAAGGCCATCCAGACCTCCGACCTGGGCATCAACCCGCAGAACGACGGGCGCCTGATCCGCCTGAGCTTTCCCCAACTGACGGAGGAGCGCCGGGTGGAGCTGACCAAGCAGGTCCGCAAATACGGGGAGAACGGCAAGGTGGCTATCCGCAACATCCGGCGGGATGCCATTGAGACCTTCAAGGAAATGAAGAAGAAGTCCGAGATCACGGAGGACCAGTACAAGGACTACGAGGAAGAGATGCAGAAGATCACCGACAAAAGGTGCAAGGAGATCGACGGGCTGACCGCCGAGAAGGAAAAGGAACTGATGGCGGTTTAAGGCAAGAGAATATTGACACCTGCGGGGCGCCAATACGCCCCGCAGGTGTTGTATTCAGCATTATGAGACCGTTCTTTTTTGCCTATACTATAAATAAGTTAGGATGCGTGAGGATGGTATTTTTCAAGCGACGCGGGGCGCGTTTGTCCGAGGCGGCGCCCCAGGTGGACCTGGAGCGGCTGCCCCGCCATGTCGCGATCATCATGGACGGCAATGGGCGCTGGGCCAGACAGCGGGGTATGCCGCGAAAGGCGGGCCACGCCGCCGGGGCCGAGACCTTCCGCACCATCGCCACCTTTGCCAAGGAGCTGGGGCTGGAGTACCTGACGGTATATGCCTTTTCCACAGAGAACTGGAAGCGGCCGGAGGACGAGATAGCGTCCATCATGGCGCTGCTGGAAAAGTATCTCCACGAGGCCATCGACACCATGGCCCGGGACAGGGTGAAGATGGCCTTCTTCGGAGATCTGTCGCCCCTGAGCCCCAAGCTAAGGGAGCTGTGCGAGATGACCCGGGAGATATCCAAGGGGTACGAGGGCTGCCAGGTGAACATCTGCCTGAATTACGGGGGCCGGGACGAGATCGTCCGGGCGGCCAGGGCCTTTGCCCTGGACTGTGTGGAGGGCAGGGCAGACGCCAACCACCTGACCCAGGAGGCGTTCAGCGGCTATCTCTACTCCGCCGGAGTGCCCGACCCGGACTTGATCATCCGGCCCAGCGGCGAGGTGCGCACGTCCAACTTTCTGCTGTGGCAATCGGCCTATTCCGAATTCTACTTTACCGACGTGCTGTGGCCGGACTTTACAAAAGAAGAGCTGCTGCGGGCGCTGGCCGACTACCAGCGCCGGTCACGGCGTTACGGAGGTGTATGACATGGCAAAACGGATCCTGGTGGCCGTGATCTGTGTGCCCATTCTGTTGGCGGTCATGCTGTTTCTGCCCCCGATCGTCTGGGCGGTGGTGGTCGCTTTTATCTCCGCCATGGCTGCCTTTGAGCTGCTGCGGGCCGCGGGAGAGGGAAAGGTGACGCTGTCCATGCGGACGCTTACCATCTTGTCCGCGGCGCTGATCCCGCTGGGCTGTTGGTATGGCGTCGGCGCCATGACCGCCGGCGTGTGCGCCTTTGTGGTGATGGCGGTGTCCTTCTGGCGCGCCATCCGTGCCTATGACGAAGGGGCCGTACCCATCGGGTTTTATCATGTGCTGCTCACCCTGTTCGGCGGTGTGCTGATCCCTCTGGGGCTGTCCGCGCTGGTGGCGCTCAAGGGGATGGAACACGGGAAATATCTGGTGCTGCTGGCGGTGCTGCTGGCCTTTATCACCGACGCTGGCGCCTATTTCGCCGGGGTATTTCTGGGAAAGCACCGGGGCATCACCAGGGTCAGCCCCAACAAGAGCGTGGAAGGGTATATCGGCGGCTTTGTGGTGGGGGTGGTCTTTGCCCTGACCTATGGTGCGGTGGTCAGCGCCATCACTCATCTACCGGTGAACTACCTGTCGCTGGCCTTGTGCGGGCTGGTGGGCGCCCTGGCCACCGAGCTGGGCGACCTGGCATTTTCCTTCATCAAGCGGCAGTACGGCGTGAAGGATTACGGCCACCTGCTGCCCGGCCACGGCGGTATGCTGGACCGTTTTGACAGTATGATATTCTGCGGGCCTGTGGTGCTGTTTATCATCCAGTGTCTGCCGGTCTTCTGAGGGACGCTATGAAACGGACGATCTCGATTTTGGGCTCCACCGGCTCTATCGGGCGCCAGACCCTGGAGGTGGCGGAGGCCTGCGGCTTTCCGGTGGCCGCGCTGAGCGTGAACCGAAATGTGGCGCTGGCGGAGATACAGGCCCGGAGATTCCGGCCCGGACTGCTGGCAGCCGCGGACGAAGCAGCGGCGGCAGAGCTGCGGGTGCGGCTGGCCGACACCGGGGTGAAGGTACTGGGCGGGGAGGAGGCGCTGCTGGAGATCGCCTCCTGCCCGGAGGCGGACACGGTGGTCACCGCCGTGGTGGGGATCGCCGGCCTGCGGCCTACCCTGGCGGCCATCGACAGCGGCAAGCGCATCGCCCTGGCCAACAAGGAGACGCTGGTGTGCGCTGGGGAGCTGGTGCTGGACCGGGCGGAGCGGCGGGGCGTGGACGTGGTGCCGGTGGACTCGGAGCATTCGGCCATTTTTCAGTGCATTCAGGGCTGCCGGGACCGGGGCGAGGTGCGCCGGCTCATTATCACCGCGTCGGGTGGGCCATTCTACGGCAAAAGCCGTAAAGAGCTTTCCCTTGTCACCAAGGAGCAGGCGCTGAGGCACCCTAACTGGGCGATGGGCGCGAAAATAACCATCGACTCCGCTACCATGATGAATAAGGGGTTGGAGTTCATTGAGGCCATGCGGCTGTACCGTTTGCCACCGGAGCGAATCGAGATCGCCGTCCACCGGGAGAGTATCGTGCATTCGCTGGTGGAATTTGTGGACGGAGCTGTTCTGGCCCAGCTGGGGGCGGCGGATATGCGCCTGCCCATCCAGTACGCTCTGACCTGGCCGGATCGGACGGCAGGCCCGGCCACGCCGCTGGACCTGTTTTCCTGCCCGCCCCTGACCTTTGACAGGCCGGATCCGGAGACCTTCCGCTGCCTGGCCCTGGCTCTGGACTGCGCCCGCCGGGGCGGCACCTCCACTGCCATTCTCAACGGGGCCAACGAGACGGCGGTGGCGCTGTTTTTGGAGGACCGTATTTCCTTCCTGGATATTGCCCGGCTGGTGGAGAGAGCGCTGGAGCAGGTGCCCGCCGTGCCGGCGGACAGTCTGGACGCTATCTTGGATGCGGACCGGGCCGCCCGGCGGGCGGTGTGTGAAATGACGCAGTGGTGAGGTGAACCCTTTGGTAGCGCGGATCCTGTATATTCTGCTGGCGATCCTGCTTTTTGGAGTGCTGATCGCCATTCACGAGTTTGGACACTTCTTTACAGCGAAGCTGTTAGGAGTTAAGGTCAACGAGTTTGCTATCGGTATGGGGCCCAGTCTGTTTTCCCGCCGGAAGGGGGAGACTACTTACTCCTTGCGGGCCTTTCCCATCGGCGGCTTCTGCGCCATGGAGGGGGAGGATGAAGACACCGGGGACCCAGGCTCCTTTTCCCGTCAGCCGGGGTGGAAGAAGATCATCATCCTGTGCGCCGGGTCTTTCATGAACTTTGTGCTGGGACTCGTCATCGCGATGTGCATCGTAGGCGTCCGGGCCCCGGTGATCACGGAGTTCGCGGACGGCTTTACCGCCCAAGGGCCGGACGGCCTGATGGTGGGCGACCGCATTATCAGCGTGGATGGGCAGGCCATCCAGGAGGACGGGGCGGAGTTCGCGGATTACAGTCTGCTCATGTCTCTGCTGTCGGCCAACGACGGGCAGGGCATCGACCTGGTGGTCGAGCGGGACGGACAGGAGATCGTGCTGGACGATTTGCCCATGTACCGGATGCAGTATACCTATAATGGCGAGACCTATACCGGTTTTGGCCTGGTCTTTGGCTCCTATGAGCAGATGGGACCGCTGGCCCGGGCCAGACTGGGACTGACACAGACGGCGCAATATGTCCGTCTGGTGTGGGACAGCCTGGTGGGACTTGTCACCCGGCAGATCAGTCCGTCGGAGATGTCCGGCGTCATCGGCATTGTGGATATGGTGTCCGAGATCGGCGCACAGTCGGACAGCGTGGCAAACGGCATTTTGAACGTGTTGAATATCATGGCGCTGATCGCGGTGAATCTGGCGGTGATCAATCTGCTGCCCATCCCGGCGCTGGACGGCGGGCGGGTGCTGTTTGTGCTGCTGAACGGCATCCTGTACGTTCTGTTCCGTCGGCGCATCCCCGAGAAGTACGAGGGCTATGTCCACACAGCGGCCTTTCTGCTGCTGATCGTGCTGATGGTGGTCATCGCGCTCCACGACGTTTGGAATATCATCACATAGGCGGGCGGGGTGAGACAATGAGCAGACAGATCAAGGTGGGCGATGTGCTTATCGGCGGCGGCGCCCCCGTATCCATCCAATCTATGACCAACACCCCCACCCACGATGTGGAGGCGACCTTAAAACAGATCCGGGCGCTGGCGGCGGCGGGCTGCCAGATCGTCCGGGTGGCGGTGCCGGATCAGCGGGCGGCGCGGGCCATTGGCGCGCTGAAGGCAGGCAGCCCGGTGCCGCTGGTGGCGGACATCCATTTCGACTATCGGCTGGCCCTGACCGCGGTGGAGCAAGGCATCGACAAGATCCGCCTCAACCCCGGCAACATCGGCGGGCCGGATCGGGTGGAGGCGGTGGCCCGGGCCTGCCGGGAACGGGGGATTCCCATCCGCGTCGGGGTCAACGGCGGCTCCCTGGAAAGAGATCTGCTGGAGCGGTACGGAGGCCCCACGCCGGAGGCCATGGTAGAGAGCGCCCTGGGGCACATCCGGCTGCTGGAGCGGTTTGGCTTTGAGGACATCTGCGTGTCCCTCAAGACCTCATCGGTGCCCACCACCATGCGGGCCTACCAGCTCATGGCTCAGCGGTATGACTACCCGCTCCACCTGGGCGTCACCGAGGCGGGGACGCCGGATATGGGAGTACTGAAATCCGCCGCCGGCATCGGCGGCCTGCTGGCTCTGGGCATCGGGGACACCCTGCGGCTGACCCTCACCGCGGACCCGGTGGAGGAGGTGCTCCAGGCCCGAAAGCTGCTCCAGGCCATCGGCCTGCGCCGGGAGGGCCCGGAGCTGATCGCCTGTCCCACCTGCGGGCGCACGCAGATCGACCTGATCCCTATGGCGGAGCAGGTGGAACGGCTGTTAAAGGATGTGAAGAAGCCCATAACGGTGGCGGTGATGGGCTGTATCGTAAACGGACCGGGGGAAGCCCGCCATGCTGATGTGGGCATCGCCGGCGGCAGGGGAGAGGGCGTGCTGTTCAAGCGTGGCCAGATCGTGGACAGGGTGAGCGAGGATCGGCTGATCCCTGAGCTGATGAAGCTGATCGAGACCCTTTAAAAAGAAGGAGAGCAGTTACTTATGCAAAGCGCCGAAGCACCTACCTTTCAGCAGACTTTTTCCCAATGCCCCTTCCCGGAAGGGGTGTTGGCCGTTTTGGGCGGCTATCCCACTCAGGTGCGTGTGGTCAAGGCCGAGCGGGCGATGGAGCTTCAGATGTTTGGGCCCAGGCCCGGACAGGAGTATTTGGAGCAGGCGGAGGCCTGCCTGCAGGCCGGCTTTCGGCTCAATCGGGTGAGCATCACTGTGGTGGAACCCACCGCTCCGGCAGACGTCGCGCCGGCAGAGCCGCCCAAAAAGGAACGGCCGACGGAGGAGAAAGAAACTCCCCTGCAAATGGAGGAGGAAAAGGACCTGTTCGACCAGATGGAGGCCATGCGCCGCCAGATGCTGCGGGACAGGAAGCCTGACAGGGCCGGGAAGAAACGGGTCAGGCAGATCTACGGGAAGATAAACGCTAAGAAAAAACCGACCCCCATCGGCAGCCTGGAGCTGGACATGGGCAATGTACTGGTGGAGGGCGATGTGTTCAATATAGAGCATCGGGAGCTGTCCAAGCGCAAGGCCTGGGTGGTGTGCTTTGACGTCACCGACTACACCGGCTCCATCCGCGTCAACCAGTTCATGGAGGGGGATGTGGCAAAGCCCATCATCAAGAGCGTGAATATTGGACAGCGGCTCCAGGTGCAGGGGCGGCTGACCCTCAACCGCTTTGACGGGGAGATGGTGTTGGAGCCCTATGGCATCAATGAGGTGCCCAAACCGGAGGGCCGGAAGGACCTGGCGGAGGAAAAACGGGTGGAGCTGCACCTGCACACCAAGATGTCCATGATGGACGCCCTGTGCGACACCGAGGCGGTGGTAAAAAGGGCCATCCAGTGGGGCCATCCCGCCATCGCCATCACCGACCACGGGGTGGTCCAGTCCTTCCCGGACGCCTATAACGCCTCCGGCCGGGGAGAGAAGATCAAAATACTCTATGGGGTGGAGGCCTATTATCAGAACGACGTGGACGAGCGGGTGCCGGTCCACGGGCCGGGGGATATGGACCTGGACGGGGAATATGTGGCCTTTGACCTGGAGACCACCGGCCTGGACGCCAGAACGGACTGCATCATCGAGATCGGCGCGGTGCGGATGCGGGGCGGAAAGGTGGCGGACAGGTTCGCGTCCTTTGCCCAGCCCGGCTTTCCGCTGAGCGCCAAGACCGTGACCCTCACCGGTATCACGGATGAGATGTTGATGGGCGCGCCAAGCCCGGAGCAGGCGGTGGAGGATTTCCTGCGCTGGGCTGGGGACGCCCCGCTGGTGGCCCATAACGCGGAATTTGACACCGGGTTCATCCGGGCGTACTGCCGCCGGGCGGGACGTCCCTTTGACCCGCTCTACCTGGATACCCTGCTGCTGGCCCAGTACCTGTGCCCGGACCTGGGCAACCATCGGCTGGATACAGTGGCGGACCATTTAGGCTTGCCGCCCTTCCAGCACCACCGGGCCGGCGACGACGCGGCGGTGTGCGGAGACATCTACTATCATCTCATTCCCCGGCTGCGGGCGCTGGGCCTGTCCAGAGTGGGACAGATCAACGGCGCGCTGGCCGGCATGAAGCGGGGCGGACGGGGCCGGCGGAGCGCCTATCACCTGATCCTGCTGGCAAAAAATCAGGTGGGGCTGCGCAATCTCTACAAGCTGGTATCCAAGTCCCATCTGGAGCACTTCAACCGCTTCCCCATCATGCCCAAGTCTCTGGTGAACGAGAACCGGGAGGGGTTGATCATCGGTTCCGCCTGTGAAGCGGGAGAGCTGTTTCGGGCGGTGATGGACGGCAAGGACGACCGGGAGCTGGAGCGGATCGCCGCCTGGTATGACTACCTGGAGATCCAGCCGCTGTCCAATAACGCCTATATGCTCCGGCCGGACAAGGAAGGCCGGCAGATCGCCCGGAGCCAGGAGGACCTGCGGGACTTCAACCGGCGGGTGGTGGCCCTGGGGGAGCGGCTGGGCAAGCCTGTCTGCGCCACCGGCGATGTGCACTTTATGGAGCCTGAGGATGAGATCTACCGTCATGTGCTGCTGGCGGCCAAGGAGTTTGAGGACGCGGACAACGACAATCCGTTGTATTTCCGTACCACCGATGAGATGCTGAAGGAGTTCTCCTATCTGGGGGAGGAGACCGCCCACCGGGTGGTCATCGACGGCCCTCAGCAGGTGGCGGACTGGTGCGACAAGGTGCGCCCTCTGCCCGACGGCCTGTTTGCCCCAAAGCTGGAAAACTCCGACGGCGAACTGAAGGACCTGGTATGGAGCAAGGTCCACCGCCTGTACGGGGAGGACCCGCCCCAGATCGTGGTGGACCGCGTCAACGCGGAGCTGAAGGACATCATCGGCTGCCAGTACGATGTGATCTATATGTCCGCGCAGAAGCTGGTGCAGAACTCGCTGGAGCACGGCTATCTGGTGGGTTCCCGAGGCTCTGTGGGATCCTCGCTGGTGGCGTTTATGTCGGGCATCACGGAGGTCAACTCCCTGCCCGCTCACTACCGCTGCCCCAACTGCAAGCACGCGGATTTTGATTATGCCCGGGATCCGGCCCACCCCTATGGCTGTGGGGCGGATATGCCGGATAGGAAGTGCCCGGTGTGCGGCGCGGACTATGAAAAGGACGGCTTCAACATCCCCTTTGAGACCTTCTTGGGCTTTGACGGAGACAAGGTGCCCGATATCGATTTGAATTTCTCCGGGGAGTATCAGGCCAGCGCCCACCGGTATACCTTTGAGCTGTTCGGCCAGGACCATGTGTTTCGGGCAGGCACCATCGGTACGGTGGCGGAGAAGACCGCCATCGGTTACGCGAAGAAATATCTGGAGCAGGTGGGACGGACCAATGTGCCCTTCGCGGAGATCCTGCGGCTGGCCCGAGGCTGTATGGGGGTAAAGCGCACCACCGGACAGCACCCCGGAGGCATGGTGGTCATACCCCAGGACAAGGAGATCTATGACTTCTGCCCGGTACAGCACCCGGCGGACGACAAGGACTCCGACATCATCACCACCCATTTTGAATACCACTGCATGGAGTCCAATCTGCTGAAACTGGATATGCTGGGCCACGATGACCCGACCATGATCCGGATGCTCCAGGACCTGACCGGCGTGGACCCGCAGAAGATCCCGCTGGACGACCCGGACACCATGAGCCTGTTTACCACCTCGGAAAAGCTTGGCTATACCAACGACCCCATCCTGGGCCCCACCGGAGCGGTGGCGGTGCCGGAATTCAACACCAGCTTTACCCGTGGAGTGCTGGAGGAGACCCAGCCCGTCCAATTTGACACGCTGCTTCGCATCTCCGGCTTTACACACGGCACCGATGTGTGGCTTGGCAATGCCCGGGACCTGATCCTCAGCGGAACGGCCACCGCCCAGGAGTGTGTGGGGTGCCGTGACGATATCATGCTGTATCTGAGCTCCAAGGGCATAGACAACAAACTGGCGTTCAAAATCATGGAGGCGGTGCGGAAGGGAAAGGTGAAAAAGAGCGGCTTCCAGGATGGCTGGGTAGAAGCTATGCGGGAGCATGAGGTGCCGGAGTGGTACATAGACTCGCTGGCCAAGATCGCCTATCTGTTTCCCAAGGCGCACGCGGTGGCCTATGTGATGATGGCCTTCCGCATTGCCTGGTTCAAGGTCCACCGCCCTCTGGCGTTCTACGCCGCCTACTTCTCTATCCGGGCCAAGGCCTTTGATGAAAAGTATATGTGCCGGGGCATGGAGGTGGTCAAGCGCAAGATGGCGGAGATCAACGGGAAAAAGAACGCCAAGGAGAAAAAGGACAGGCCGTCGGCGGTCGAGGAGGATATGCTCACCACCCTGGAGGTGTGCTATGAGTTTTATCTGCGGGGCTTCCACTTTACCCGTTTGGACGTCAGCAGGTCCCACGCCGTCAATTTTTTGGTGGACCAGGAGCACAACGCGCTGCTCCCGCCGTTTACCTCTGTGGCCGGCCTGGGTGAGATGGTGGGCTGGGACATCATGGAAAAGCGGAAAGAAAAGGAATTTATGTCGATCGAGGAATTTTCCCTGGCATGTACCAAAGTGTCCTCCACACATCTGGCCCAGCTAAAGGAGGCCGGCGCTTTCGGCGATCTGCCGGACAGCGCCCAGTTGTCTTTCTTTTAAATGATCCATTCGC
>CAZUWQ010000019.1:0-10436 GCA_964624195.1 uncultured Oscillospiraceae bacterium
GCTTGGCGTCGTTGGTCTGGTGGCAAAGATAATACTGTCCCTCCGGTTTTCCGGGCCGCTTCATATGGCCCGCCTCCGGGTCGGTCCGGCTCACCCGCTTTTTGCTGCGCCGCCGGTTCTTGTTCAGCTGCTTGACCCGCTTCTTCCGCCGCTTGCCCGTTCTTCGCTCCAGCTCCGCCAGCCCTTCCTCCTCATAGGCGTCCAGCCGCTCCCAGTACGCCCCCGGCTCCTCCGGCATCTCCACCAGTTCCTCCGACGCCCGGGAGGCGTTGGCCTTCACATGGGTGGAGTCCGTGCACACCAGCCGCCCGCTGACCAGGCCGCGGGCCATACACTGATGGACGACTTCCTCAAACAGACGCCGGAACACTTTGCGGAAGCTGGGCTTTCGCCGCCGCAGCTGGGAGATCGTGCTGTGGTCCGGCACTCGATCCAGCAGGTCTATTCCAAGATACCAGCGTAGCGCCACGTCTGTCTGGATACGCTGTTCGATCTGCCGCTCCGACGGGATGCCATAGAGGTACCCTACCAGCAGATACTTCACCAACACCACCGGGTCGATGGGTGGCCGGCCGTACTTCCGGCTGTACAGATGGGCGGTTTCCTCGTATACGAAGGACAGGTCCAGCGCCGCCTCCAGCTTCCGCAGAAAATGATCTTGAGGCACCAAATCTTCGATTGTGATCATGTGTAGCTTTAACTGCATTCCCATCCGCCCCTTTCCCCCTTTATTTTACCATACTTCGGAGCGGACGCACCACTTTGTCAACAGCACCAATATACCTCAAATTTACAAGCCATCTATGTCAAAGCTTCTGCTTCTGCCAAAAAACAAAGGACAAAACGAATGGCGAAACCATACAAGCTATGGGGATGGCTTGCGGAACGTAGCCCAAAATACTTCCGCGACTCATTTCCATCCGAACATCATAATATATTCAAAAGCATAGATCGTCCTTATTCCTCTTGACAAGCTCGTCCCAGACGGCGGAGGGGCCTTCCCGGCGGCGGCTCAGGGAAAGGCATACCCGTAGCGCCGGGCCACGTCCAGAGGGAGCTCCATGCGGCAGGTCCGATTTGGGTCCACCGCCTGGCAGACGCGCAGGTCTCCCGCCAGGCTCAGGAGCATTCCGGCTTCGTGGGGCCGCATACCCAGGCTGTCGATGAGGAATTCCCGCATCCCCAGCGTCGCCCCCTCCCCGGCCGCGTCCAGAGAGCGGTCGGAATAGATGGTCATGAACCGCTCGCCGCTCACCAGGAACGGCAGAGGCAGCTTCGCGCCCTTGAGCGCCGTCACCTCCACCGTGATCCGGCCGCTGAACTCCGCGCCGCAGACGCACACCTCGCCATCCCCCATCACCGCGTGCATATCCCCCATGGCCAGCAGAGCGCCGGGGACGTTCACCGGGAGGTAGAGCGTCGCGCCGACGCCAATACGCTTGCAGTCCATGTTGCCGCCGTGGGCGGCGGGGGTGCCGGTGGGGATGCGCTCCGAGGCCGGCGCGGTGCCGATCACGCCGATCATGGGGCAGATGGGCAGCTCCAGCCGCTCGTTGAACTGCACTCTGCCGTCCCGGACGGGGACGAGCTTTGTGGTCTCCTCCGTGGCCTGCAGGCCGGTGATCCCCTCCCCGGGGGCCTCCACCACGACCCCATGCGGTGCAAGCTCAATCTGTAAAACTTTCACTTTTAGCGTGTTTCCCGGTTGGGCGCCCTCCACATACAGCGGGCCGGTGGCGGGGTTGATCCGGGACCAGTCGATCCCGCCCAAGTGCTACTCCTCAGTTTGAATTTGCTCGCCAAAGCAGTCCGATGTTTCAAAAACGACAGTCGTCCCGCTCTTGGCCCGCGCCGCCGGCGGGTTGTCCGGCGATAGGTCAAAGACGGAATTTTCCTTGGAAATAGTGAGCATTTTGTCAGCCTCCTTTATTCGCGCCATTGTAGCAAATGTTTCCCGGCCTGTCAATAAAAATGCACAATTTCATTTTTCGAATTTCAAAAATTTTGTTCCATTCCTAGAAATGTCGGTTTCCGTATTGACAGCCAAAGGTGAACGCTGTATGCTGTTCACGCGGCAAAAGATAGGGAAAACGCCGCAGAGCATTTTGCAACTTCAAATTTATTTCTTGCATTTCAGGGACAGAACGCAACGGCGCGGAAGCAGAGGCTTTCGCGCCGTTTTTGATTTTGGACGCGGAGGGATAGAGAAATGGGACGGTTTATTCTCAAGCGGATCTTCCAGCTGATCCTCTCGCTGTTTGTGGCCAGCGTCATCGTCTTCACCTTTGTGCGCCTCTCGGGCACGGACCCCATCGCGGTCATCGTGGGGGGCAAGCAGACAAGTCCCGAGACGGTGGCGGCGCTGCGGGAGAAATTCGACCTGGACAAGCCTCTGATCCAGCAGTACTTCATCTGGATCGACGGGTTGTTCCACGGCGAGCTGGGGCTGAGCTTCAAGTATCAGACCAGCATCAACGGCCTCATCGTCCCCCGCATCCTGACCACCCTTGGGCTGGTGCTGGCGGGCTCCGCCATCGCTCTGGTGGTGGCCATCCCGCTGGGCATTTTGTGCGCGGTGAAGCAGCACCGGCTGGCAGATCGGATCGGCTCGGTCTTTACCCTGATCCTGGCAGGCTGTCCGGCGTTTTTCACCAGCATCCTTCTGATCCTGCTGGTCACCAAGGTGGCCCCCGGCTACCCCTTCACGGGGAGCTATGCCACCTTCGGGGAGTACTGCCAGCGGCTGTTTCTCCCCGCCGTCGCCTTGGCCTGCACCATGATCGCCCTGGCCTGTCGGGTCATGCGGAGCAGCATGGTGGAGCAGATCAACGCCCCCTACACCATGACCGCCGTGGCCAAGGGCCTGCCCAGGCGGACCATCCTCTTCCGGCACAACCTGAAAAACGCGGTCATCCCGGTCATCGCCATCGTGAGCATTCAGATTGGCAGTATGGTGGTGGGTGCGGTACTGGTGGAGAATGTGTTCTCCCTGGCGGGACTTGGCACCTTTCTGATGGACTCCATCACCTCATCTGATTACGCGGTGGTGCAGGACATCACCATTATGATGGTATTTCTGTTTCTGGTGATCAGCACCGTGGCGGACATCCTGTACGCGGCCATCGACCCCCGGATTCGGTTGGAATGAGGTGAGGGAGTTGAGCTTGAAGCGAGAAAAGAAGCTGGGGCGGCTGTTCACCCCGTCGGTCCTCCTGTCTATGGCGGTGCTTCTGGTCATCCTGGTGTGCGTGTGCTGCGCCCACCTGCTGGCGCCCTACGACCCGGAGGCCATCGACCTGACCAGCATCCTCAGGCTCCCCTCGGCGGAGCATCTGCTGGGCACGGACAAGACGGGGCGGGACATTCTGGCCCGACTGCTCTACGGCGGGCGCACCTCCCTGCTGGGCGCGCTCGGCATCGTGGCCATCTCCATTGTCATCGGCGTCCCCACGGGGCTTTTTTCCGGCTACTACGGCGGCAAATTCGACGCGGTGCTCATGCGCGTGTGCGACGTGATCGTCTCCTTTCCGGCGCTGCTGCTGGCTTTCGTGTTCGTGGCGGCATTTGGCCGCGGACTGTTCAACGCGGTGCTGGCTCTGGGCATTATCTACGTCCCCATGCTGGCAAAGCTGACCCGTTCGCTGGTTTTGGTGGAGAAGAACAAGACCTATGTGGAGGCGGCCCGATCCATCGGTTTTTCCGACCTGCGCATCCTGTTCGGGGAAATCCTGCCCAACTGCGTGGCCACCATGATGGTGGAGCTCACCCTGGATTTGGGCTACGCCATTCTGGACCTGGCCTCCATGAGCTTTCTGGGGCTGGGCGTCCAGCCCCCCACGGCGGACTGGGGGGCCATGCTCCAGGAGGGCCGCGTCTATCTGGCCACCAACCCCCTCTGCGCCGTCGCCCCCGGGGTGGTGATCATCGCCACAGTGGTGGCGCTGAACGTATTTTCCGACGGCATCCAGAGCTATCTTGACCCCAGCCGGCGCAGGCTGCCCTCCATCCGGCGCTACCGCAAGCGCCTGGCCCGGCAGGCGGCCGGGACGGCGGCCACAGGAGAGGCGGTGACGGCTCCATGAGCGGCAGCCTGGTTTCCATCCGCCATCTGAAGGTGGACTTGATGAGCGTCTCAGGCCTGATCCACGCGGTGCGGGACATCGACCTGGACATCTGGAGCAACGAGATACACGGCATCGTGGGGGAGTCGGGCTGTGGCAAGTCCATGACCGCCAAGTCCCTGCTCCGCCTCCATGACGAGAGCCGGACCGCGTACAGCGGCCAGATCCTGCTGGACGGCGAGCGGGATATTCTCAAGATGAAGCGCAAGGAGCTGCTGACTCTTCGGGGCGGGGTGATCGCCATGATCTTCCAAGACCCCATGACCACCTTCAACCCCCTGCTGCGCGTGGGGGATCAGATCGCCGAAACGCTGCGGGTCCACAAGGGCATGGGCAAGGCGGAGGCTCGGGCGCGGTCCATCGACCTGATGGAGCAGGTGGGGCTTCTGCCCGGTGCCCAGCGGTATGGGATGTACCCCTTTGAGATGTCCGGGGGGCAGCTCCAGCGGGCCTCCATCGCCATGGGGCTGTCCTGCGACCCCCGGCTGTTGGTGGCCGACGAGCCCACCACCGCCCTGGACGTGACCATGCAGGCCCAGATCCTGCGGCTGATGAAGGAGCTCCAGCAGAAGCTCCACAGCGCAATCCTGATCATCACCCATAACTTCGGCGTGATCGCCGAGGTCTGCGACCGGGTTTCGGTCATGTATGCCGGGCAGATCGTGGAGTCCGGGGACGTGCGGGCCATCTTTCACCGCCCCTGCCATCCCTACACGCGGGACCTGATCGACTCCATCCCCCGCTCCGGCCACCGCGCCGCCCGGCTCACCAGCATCCCCGGCGCGCCGCCGAAGCTGGATCAGGACATCGTCGGCTGTCCTTACGCGCCCCGCTGCCGTTACGCCGACGCCCGCTGTCAGACCCAGGCCCCCGGCGCGCGGGTGCTGCCGGACGGTCATCGGTATATGTGCCATCGGGACCCGGAGCAGGTCCAGGCGGGAGGTGTATCCCCATGAGCGAGCCGTTTATCACGGTCGAGCATCTGAAAAAGGAATTTCCTGTGGGCCGGAGCAAGTCGGTCAAGGCTGTGGACGACGTCTCCTTCCAGGTCTACCCTGGGGAGATACTGGGCGTGGTTGGGGAATCGGGCTGCGGGAAGTCCACCCTGGGCCGCTGCATCATGCGCCTCAACGACGTCTCCGGCGGCAAGGTCATCATGGACGGCAAGGACGTACACGCCCTGGGCAAGAGGGAACTGAAAGCCCTGCGGCGAAAGAGCCAAATGGTCTTCCAGAACCCCTATTCCTCCTTCAACCCCAAGCACACCATCGGCCACTCCCTGACCCAGGTGGCTAAGCTCTTCGGCCTCACAGCCCAGGAGGGCAAGGAGACCGTCGCCCGGCTGCTGGACGTCACGGGGCTGGATGCCGCCGTCCTCCGGCGCCGGCCCGGGGAGCTCTCCGGCGGCCAGCTCCAGCGTCTGGCTATCGCCCGCGCGCTCATCCCTCAGCCGGTGTTCATCCTGGCAGACGAGCCGGTGTCCGCCCTGGACGTGTCGGTGCAGGCCCAGATATTGAATCTGGTGATGGACCTGCGGGAGGAGTTTGACCAGACCATGATGTTCATTTCCCACGACCTGCCCGTGGTAGAGCACGTCTGCGACCGGATCGTCGTGATGTACCTTGGCTCCATCATGGAGATGGGCGCCACCGAGCAGATCTTCGGGGACACCAAGCACCCCTACACCAAGGCTCTGCTGGCCTCCAAGCCGCGGGAGACGCCGGACAGTCCAAGCCCCACGCTGGAGCTGACAGGCGACCTGCCCAACGCCATGGATATGCCCGAGGGCTGTAAATTCCACACCCGCTGTCCTCACTGCGTTCCGGGCCTTTGCAACTGCGAGGCCCCGCCCCTTTCCGAGGTGGCCCCCGGCCATCTGTGCGCCTGCCACATTCAACAGCGGTCGGCGTCGGCCCAAACCGCCTGAACCCCCGTGCAGGGGATCAGATAAAATCACAACAAGAGAGGATGGATCGCTATGAAAAAGAAACTTCGCGGAGCGCTGGCCATGACGCTGGCCGCCGCCATGGTGCTGGCGCTGGCCGCCTGCGGCGGCGGGGACTCCGGCTCCGGCCCAAGCTCCAACCCAAGCGCGAGCGCCGGGGACAGCGGCAGCGCCGGCGGCGACAAGGACACCACTCTGCACTGGGCCCTGGAGTCGGACATCGTCTCCCTGGACCCCATATACGCCTATGACACCACCACGAACCTGGTGGTGGTCCAGGTGGTGGAGAGCCTGCTGTACATCGAGACCGACGGCTCTCTCTCCCCCATGCTGGCCTCTGACTGGCAGTGCGTGGACGACACCACCTACGTCTACCACATCCGGGACGACGTCACCTTCTCCGACGGCACGCCCATGACCATGGACGACGTGCTGTTCTCCCTGGGCCGCAACATGGGAAGCGACAGCCAATCCCTGGTAGGCTGGATGTTCAGCAACGTCGCCTCCATCGAGCAGACCGGCGACTGGGAGATTACCGTTCGCCTCTCCGCCCCCGACGCCTTCTGGCAGTACGTCCCCGCCACCACCGCCGGCGCGGTGATCAGCAAGTCCTACTACGAGGCCCACGCCGATGACTTCGGCACCGCCACCGGCGGCATCCTGGCCACCGGCGCCTACCAGTTCGACCACTGGACCAACGGCTCGGAGATCGTCCTTACCGCCAACGAGCACTACTGGGACACCTCCGCCCCACGGGACTTCACCCGGATCGACTACACCATCATCACCGAGGACACCACCCGCATCGCCGCCCTCCAGACCGGCCAGACCGACCTGTCTGTCAACGTCTCTCTGGACATGATCGGCCAGATCAAGGACATGGACAACATCGCCCTGCACTCCGTCCACGGCTACCGCATCGACCATTTGGACTTCAACAATCTGCGGGCTCCCTTTGACGACAAGTACGTCCGCCAGGCCATCTGCTACGCCATCGACGGCGAGGCCCTGGTCCAGAACGTCTACGGCGACTATGGCGAGCCCGGCTCCGGCCTGCTGTTCGGCGACGCCCTCTACACCATTGGCGACAGCAGCGATTGGGCGGCCTTTGCCGACACGCTGGACAATTATTCCTACGATTTGGAAAAGGCCAAGGAGTGCCTGGCCAAGTCCGCCTATCCCGACGGCTTTGACTGCACCCTGAGCGTCTCCAACATCAGCTATTACCAGTCCATGGCCATCTACATCCAGTCCGCCCTGGCCCAGATCGGCATCAATGTCACTCTGGAACAGCTCACCTATGACGAGCTCGTCACCCTCCAGTTCGGCGGTACGCTGGACGCCACCGGCGTGCGGGATTACGACATGGCCCTCTTCGACTGGCAGGCCGACTTCCCCGACCCCGCCGGCAACCCCCGGCCCATCCTGCTGGGCAGCAACATTGAAAACGGCGGCTCCAACGCCAGCGGCTACCGCAGCGACGCGGCCGACGCCCTGTTTGCCGCCGAGAGCGCCTCGGTGGACGAGGCCGAGCGGGTGGAGCTGATCAAGGAGTACAGCCGGATTATTTTGGACGACGTGCCCTTGTATGTGCTGGCCTTCAGCAACCAGACCTTCGCAGTGAACAAGCGCCTGAACGTCTCCGCCGGGCCGCTCTACTACTGGGACCTCACCGCCAAGGACTTCACGTTGAACTGAGCGGGCGAAAAGCCGCGCGATAAGGAAGGGAAAACGATATGCCAAAGATCAAAACCGGCTACATTGATTTCAAAGGGTTCAAGACCTATTACCGTATCGCCGGGACGTGTCAGCCGGGCAAGCTCCCCCTGCTGGCCCTCCACGGCGGCCCGGGCTGCGCCCACGACTACCTGGAGTCCCTGGATGGGATCGCCGACCAATATGGCCGCGCGGTGATCTATTACGACCAGCTGGGCTGCGGAAAGTCGGTGACGCCCTCCATGCCCGACTTCTGGAGCGCGGAGCTGTGGCAGGAAGAGGTGGACGTGGTCCGCCGGGCTCTGGGCCTGGACGAGCTCCACATCCTCGGCCAGTCCTGGGGCGGTATGCTCACCATGCAGTACATAATCAACACCCAGCCCAAGGGGGTACACAGCATCGTCATCGCCAGCAGCCCCGCCTCTATCCCTCTGTGGGTGGCGGAGGCCAACCGCCTGCGGAGCTTTCTGCCCGAGGAGATGCAGAAGGCCCTCATCCAGGCCGACGAGGACGGCGTCTACGACACGCCGGAATACCAGGCGGCCTACAACGAGTATTACCGCCGCCATGTGTGCCGGCTGGACCCCTACCCCGACTTCGTCGCCCGCTCCTTCTCCCAGATGGGTGAGCCCTACCTGGTCATGCAGGGGGCCAGCGAGTTCGTGGTCACCGGCAAGCTGAAGGACTGGGACTACTCTGACCGTCTCGCCCAGATCCACGCGCCCACCCTGGTCACCTCCGGCATTGACGACGAGGCCACCGCCGTCATCTCCAAGCAGATACTGGACGGCGTGCCCGACTGCCGCTGGGAGCTCTTCCCCGGCACCCACCTGTGCCACGCCGAACAGCCCGAGGCGTATAATAAGACCGTGGAGGCGTTCCTTTCCGCTCACGACGCGTAAGCGCCGCCAAACCCACGCGCAAGCGACCGTCCCCGCCAAGCCGCGGGGACGGTCATTTGCGCCGCAGGGGGGGACCTCTCCCCAAAAATGCAAATTCACCATGAAGATATTTCCTCTTGAAAAAATGAGAGGTTTGTGATAGAATAATGATAACTCATTGCAAGGGGGCACTTAGAATGCAGGTTTCTGGCAGCATTAAAACTATCCGTCAAAAAGCACTACTTACTCAAGCAGAGTTTGCCAAAATCCTCGGTGTCTCCACTTCAACTGTAATACGTTGGGAATCAGACAAAGTATTACCCAACCTTAATGCAATGAAAGCAATCAAGCAATTCTGTAATAACAATGGACTTCCATATGACCGGGTTGAAAGTTGCTGGTTAGAAGCCAGAACGGAGGTCAAAAAATGACTACAACAATTAGCCCTCTTGGATATCCTACCACGAAAATAAATAATAGACGTTATTTGGGGAACAAGTACAAACTTCTTCCGTTTATTACAAGTGTAGTTCGAGATAATTGTAGAGATATTGTTTCTGTTGCGGATATTTTTGCGGGGACTGGGGCTGTAGCCTCTGCCTTTTCTAATAAAATTTTGATTACCAACGACATATTGTATAGTAACTATATTTGCAATTTGGCCTGGTTTGGTTCGCAGCACTTCGACTCGGATAAAATTATTAAGTATATCGTTAGATACAATGCTTACGATAGATTTGAACAGAACTATATGACCGAAAATTACTCCAATACTTACTTTTCTGATATTGATTGCTCAAAGATTTCCATCTCATACTCGGAAAGAGAAACCTGCACATCTGTAAGGCGTGCGGCTTCTTTTACAGAATCGTCATAGCCGGTCAGGGCGGCAAAGGGCGAGAATTGAGCCGCCCGGTCGAGCATGGACATCTGCGGGTGCTTCGGCGAGACATGGTGGGGCAAATAACGGATGCTTGCGTACTTATCGTTCACGCCTTATGCCCCCCAATCTGCTGATTGCGCTCTTTCGTCGTTGCGCCCTCCTGAAAGTTCAAGCCTTTCAATATAGCGTTCTTCCCAAACTTTTTGCGGATGTGCAGAATGGCCTCCTGACGGTCTCTTTCCTTTTTCAGCGCCTGCTCCTCATCCTCCCGCTGCTTGTCTATGGCTTCGTAATCGGTAAAGAGGTCGATTTGCTCATATTGAGGGATGGGCTTGTAGTCTGCGCTGCTTTCCGAAACGACATGGTTGGCAACAATATTCACTCTGCGGACGAACAGGTTTTTGTCCACGATCCGGTCAAAAAGCTCCACGGCGGCGTCAACGATCAGGCTGGTTGAGGAAGTCGGAAAATCAAGATTCTGTGTCCCGTGGGCGTGTTTCGGGATTGCCCTGCCATAGTGGTCTTTTGTTACCTCGCCCTTGTAGCCTTTCGCTATCTTCGGATCTTCAAGATTGACCCTGTCATAACCAATCGTCAGAACGATTTGATTGGTCACGAGCTTCTTATCCAGCAAGTCCAGAGACAGGAGATCCGCCATTTCCTTAATGATGGTTTTTGCCTGGTCATAGGGGTATGGCTGATGAAGCACCTGCCCGGAACCGAGGCTGTTGCTTTCCGGCTTGTATGCCTTGATTTTATCTATCGTACAAGGCTCCCAGCCCCATGCGTGGTCGATCAAAAGCTCTGCGTTGACGCCGAACAGGTCATAGAGCAGATCTTCATTCTGAACCGAACAGAGGGCGATATCGCCCATTGTGAACATATGATTG
>CAZUWQ010000020.1:0-10279 GCA_964624195.1 uncultured Oscillospiraceae bacterium
TTTGAGGGCTGCTCCATCATGCCCGGCATGGGGATCGCGCTGGAGGCGCTGTCCCGGAATGGGGCCCAGCTGCCCCACATTTCCATGGGAAAGGTAGACAGCCCTTTGGGCCGCAACACGGTGGACTCCATGCGGGCGGGTATCATATATGGCTACTCCGGCGCCTTCGAGCGCCTGATCGAAACGCTGGAATCGGCCGCCGGCACTCCTGCCGCCACCGTGGTCGCCACAGGGGAGGAGCTTCCCGAGATCTTCCGCCACTGCAAACGGGAGATTGCCTATGACCACGACTTGCTGGTCCACGGCCTGTATCTGCTCTACCGCAAAAATACAGAGAGAGGCCGCGGGCGATAAATCGGAAATCAAGGCTTCCGGCCCCATCCGCGCAGTGGATGGGGCCGGAACATTCTCATCTTTTGCAATTTGACAATTTCGGATTTGCAAAATAGCCGGATTTTTGTCAATTTGGACTTGCAATTTTGCAAGTTGGAGAATATAATATGGCAGTAACACTGCTTGTTTGTCATCAGTACAACACCCATATGGAGGGATCCCCAATGAAAGAGCTATCCAGCCTTGCCGCCGCGGTGCAGGCGTCCAGCACCATGGCCATGGACGCGCTGGCCAAACAGATGAAGGCTGACGGCGTTGATGTGGTCAGCTTCGGCGCGGGCGAGCCGGATTTTAATACCCCGGAGCACATCAAGGCCGCCGCGGTGCAGGCAATCACCGATAATGTGACCCGGTATACGCCCGCCTCCGGCACATTGGCGCTGAAAGAGGCCATCTGTGCCAGGATGAAGGCGGACTGCGGCATTGAGTATCAGCCGCCGCAGGTGGTGGTATCCAGCGGCGCCAAGCACTGTGTCTATATTGCGCTTCGGGCCCTGGTGGACCCGGGGGATGAGGTCATCATCCCGGCGCCCTACTGGGTAAGCTATCTGGAGCTTGCCAAGGTGGTGGGAGGGACTCCCGTGGTGGTAACGGTGGAGGAGTCCGCTGAGTTCAAGATGACCGCCCGGCAGTTGGAAAAGGCCATCACGCCCAGGACCAAGGTGCTGATCCTGAACAACCCTTCCAACCCCACCGGTATGGTGTACAGCCGGGAGGAGCTGGCCGCCATCGCCCGTGTGTGCGTCAAGCATGATATCTATGTGATCTCTGACGAGATCTACTACAATCTGCTCTATGATGGGTATAAATTTACCTCTCTCGCCGCCTTGGGTGATGATATAAGGGAGCACACTATCCTGATCAACGGTGTATCAAAGTCCTACGCCATGACCGGCTGGCGCATCGGCTACGCCCTGAGCAATGAGCGGATCGCCAAGGTGATGGCCAACTACCTCAGCCAGTCCACCGGCTCCCCCTGCTCCATCTCTCAGGCGGCCTCTGTAGCGGCCCTTACCGGCCCTCAGGATATGGTGGAGACCATGCGGCAGGCCTTTGAAAAGCGAAGAGATTATATTGTGGAGCGGATGAATCAGATCGAGGGCGTCAGCTGCATCAAGCCGGAGGGCGCGTTCTATGTGATGATGAACATTGAAAAGCAGCTGGGGCGTACCCTCCACGGCGAGTTCATCGGCACCTCTGATGAGTTCTGCTCCGCATTCTTAAAGCACGGTCTGGTGGCCACCGTCCCATGCAGCGGCTTCGGCGCCCCCGGCTTCGTGCGCTGGTCTTATGCCACCTCTATGGACAACATCCGCAAGGGATTGGACCGGCTGGAGGAGTTTTTAAAAGGGTAAGTGATGATATTTTGTCGGAAGCTATTGCAAATGGCGCCGATTTTGGGTATACTATTATCTATCAAAAGATACAGGAGGTCATTGTAAAGTGGCTAAAATTACAAAAGACACCATTATCGGCGAGATCCTGGACATCGCGCCTGATACGGCACCTATTTTTTTGTCCATTGGGATGCATTGCCTGGGTTGCCCGGCCTCCCGCGGTGAGACAGTGGAGCAGGCCTGCATGGTCCACGGGGTAGATGTGGACGCGCTGGTGGAGGAACTGAACGCCACTATCGCCTGAGAGAAAGGGAAACCGTGCTTCATGACTTTATCCCGGCGGGGGGCGCTGCCCTGGATCCTGACGGGACTCTTTGTGGCGGTCGGCTGTGCCTGTTTCGGCCAAAAGACTTGAAAATCAGGAAAAGAGCGGAGCTTCCGCTCTTTTCCTTTACCCGGAGGTCACCATGGAATTGACACCAAGGCTGCGGCAGCTGGCCCAACTGATCCCCCAGGGCGCCCGGCTGACTGATGTTGGGACGGACCATGCCTATCTTCCGGTGTGGCTGTTGCTGGAAGGCGTCATCCCATCCGCCATCGCCGCCGATCTGCGGTTCGGCCCGTTGGCGCGGGCCAGGGAGACAGCGGCCCGGTACGGCGTCAGCGACAAGATCTCCTTTCGCCTGTGCGACGGCCTGTCCGCCATCGGGCCGGAGGAGACTGACGCGGTCGCCATCGCGGGCATGGGAGGGGAGACCATTGCCTCCATTTTGGATGCGGCCCCCTGGACCCGAGAGGGGAAGCGGCTGCTGCTCCAGCCAATGACCTCTTTCCCAGACCTGCGGGCATGGCTCCAAAAGCATGGTTATTCCATCGAAGAGGAACTTATTGTCCGTGAAGGAAATAAACTTTACAGTATTTGGAGCGCAATGGGCGGCTATATGGAGCCTTATACGCTGGGGGAACTGTGGGCGGGGCGGCAGAGTGACGATCCGCTCCGGGGCGACTATCTGGCGATGATCGCCGGCAAGGTGGAGCGGGCCTTGGCGGGGCATCGGGCGGCGGGCTGTCCGGACGAGGAGCGGATCGGCGTGCTGTCCGAGCTTTTGGCTGAACTTCGACAAATGGAAGGGGAGTTGTAATCGTGGTCACTGTGCGGGAGGTCTATAGATTTCTCAATGAAAAGGCCCCGTTTGGGCTGCAGATGGATTTTGACAACGCCGGCTTCCTTGTTGGGCGGGCGGGGCAGGCGGTAAACCGCATCCTGATCGCGCTGGACATTACCGAGTCGGTGATCCAGGAGGCCAGGGAAAAGGGCGCGCAGTTGATCGTGACCCACCATCCGGTCATCTGGGGCGGCGCCAGGTCGGTGACCGATGAGACTGTGACCGGGCGCAAGCTGCTGGCTCTGGTGGAGAGCGGCATCGCTGTCATCTGTGCCCACACCAATCTGGACGCCGTGTCCGGCGGCGTCAACGACGCGCTGGCGCTGCGGCTGGGCCTGTCCGACATTCAGCAGCTGCATCAGGACGGGGTGGACGACCAGGGCCGGCCCTATGGGATCGGTCGGTTTGGTCTGGTGCCGGAGCAGAGCCTGTTTGACTTCGCCCAGGGTGTCAAGCGGCTGCTGGGCGCCAATGGACTGCGGATAGTGGACGGCGGCAGCCCGGTACGGAAGGTGGCGGTGGGCGGCGGCGCCTGCGGGAATATGATCGCGGATGTGCTCAACGCCGGCTGTGACACCTTTGTCACCTCCGATGTGAAGTATGATGGTTTCCTGGACGCCAAGGCCATGGGGCTGAATTTGATCGACGCGGGCCACTATCCCACGGAAAATGTGGTCTGCCCCGTGTTGGAGCAGTGGCTGATCCAGCGCTTTCCACAGGTGTCCGTGGAGCAGTCCGCCCGGCACCATGAGGTGTTTTCCTATCTGTGACGCGGCATTGCGGGCATGAAGTCCGGCTCTTTCTCATATGGTGAAGGGGAGGAGGGGACGTGCCTGATGAAACGTGATCTGCTTCTGCTGGTCCTGTGCGTGTGTCTGGTGGTGGGAGGCGCCTGCCTGGGGGCCGGACAGGTCATGCCCGCGTCGGCGGGCGCCGGAGACCAGCGGCCCACACTGATCCTTGACGCGGGACACGGCGGGGAGGATGGCGGCGCTGTCAGCGCCGCCGGAGACCGGGAGAGCGATATCAATCTGTCCATTGTCCTGAAGCTGGATGCGCTCATGGCCTTTTTCGGTGTTGACGCCAGGACCACGCGGGACGCGGATATTTCATTGCACACCGGGGACTGTGACACTCTCCGGGAAAAGAAGGTATCCGACCTGAAAAACCGGGTAGCGATGGTCAATGAGACGGAAAACGCCATGCTTATCAGTGTACATCAAAATCACTTTACAGATCCCAGGTACGATGGGGCACAGGTGTTTTATAACGAGGGCGATATCAGCCGTCAGTGGGGCGAGCTGACCCAGGAGGCCATGCGCCAGGTCCTGGACCCGGGCAATGGCCGGAAGGCCAAGGGTATCACCGGGGGCATCTATCTGTTTGAGCACATCAACTGTCCGTCTATTTTAGTGGAGTGCGGCTTTCTCAGCAATGGGGAGGAGGCGTCGCTGCTGCTGACGGACGCCTATCAGAGAAAGATCGCGATAGCCCTGGCCGGGGCGTATTTTTACCAGCTTCAGAGTATACCCGAACCATTGGGAGGCAATTGAGAGATGGCAAAGGCAAAGACGCTGTTTTACTGTACGGAATGCGGCAATGAGACGCCCAAATGGCAGGGGAGATGCTCTGTCTGTGGGGCGTGGAACACCATTGTAGAACAGCCCGCGGCAGCGGACCAGCACAAGAAGATCTCCGCGCCCCGCTCCCCACAGCTCCGGCGGCCTCAGCCCATCGCCAGAGTGGAGGCGTCGGACGAGCTGCGGTTCCACACCGGGATGAATGAGCTGGACCGGGTGCTGGGCGGCGGCGCGGTGAAGGGATCGCTGGTGCTGGTGGGCGGCGCACCCGGCATCGGCAAATCCACGTTGATGCTCCAGATCTGCGACGATCTGTGCCGGTTTGCCAGTGTGCTGTATGTATCCGGCGAGGAGTCAGAGCGTCAGATCAAGCTCCGCGCCCAGCGGCTGGGCATCCGGGAGGACAATCTGTGGCTGTTTTCCGAGACCAACCTGGACGACATCGTAGCCGCCGTGGAGGAGCAGAAGCCGGATATCCTCATTGTGGACTCCATCCAGACCATCTATAACGGCGATTCCAGCTCATCTCCGGGCAGCGTGGCCCAGGTGAAGGAGTGCACCATGACGCTGATGCACCTGGCCAAGGGGATGGGCGTCACGGTATTTGTGGTGGGCCATATCAATAAGGAGGGCTCGCTGGCAGGCCCCAAGGTGCTGGAGCACATGGTGGACTGCGTGCTACGCTTTGAAGGGGAAGAGCACAACTCCTACCGCATTCTGCGGGCGGAAAAGAACCGGTTTGGCGCCACTAATGAGATCGGCGTCTTTGAGATGGGGGACCAGGGCCTGGTGGAGGTGCCCAATCCGTCCGAGGCGTTGCTGTCCGGCCGGCCGCAGAACACGCCGGGCTCCTGCGTCACCTGTGTGATGGAGGGGGTGCGGCCTGTTCTGGCGGAGGTACAGGCACTGCTGTCGCCCTCCGGTTACGGCAATTCCCGGCGGTCCAGCAACGGTTTTGACTACAACCGGGCCATGATGCTGACCGCCGTGCTGGAAAAGCGGGGCGGACTGCTGTTGTCCAATTGTGACTGCTATGTCAATACCATCGGCGGCCTGTATGTGAATGAGCCGGCGGCCGATCTGGCGTTGGTGGTAGCGCTGGCTTCCAGTTTTCGGGACAAGCCCGTGCCCTATGACCTGGCGGCCATCGGGGAAGTGGGGCTGACAGGGGAACTCCGGTCTGTCCACGCCATCAATCAGCGGCTGTCCGAGGTGCGCAGGCTGGGCTTTACCAAATGCCTGGTGCCGGCCCGCAGCAGCGGAAAGCTGATCATACCTGACGGCTTAGAGCTGATCCGGATCAGCAACATTCGTGAGGCCATCGCCGTTCTGATTTGAGCGTGGCGTAAAGTTCAGACAGAAGTCGTTGGGCACAGCCTGGGCTTTTGGCTGTGCCTGGGACAGCGTACACAGACCGTCGGTTTGAAACTTGCAGTTTTGTGTGCACGGGATCAGGCTCATGGCGATCACCTCATAACAGGATTGAACTTTACAGGATCGAACTCTGCCGGAATTAAAATACGCCGCTGAGAAATGAGAATTGATATTATATACGACTGGAGAGAGGAGGTTGGGTGAGCAGACCATGAACTCAACAAAATAAAAATTTTGTTGAGTTGAGAGGAGGGAAAACCGCCGCCAGCCCGGATCTGTGGTCTCTGAGTCCCATTGGGCTTATCCGGTTTCCCCATTGGCGTTAGTTTGACCATCCCGTCCAAAAATATGTCTGCCGCCATGTATCATGATAGATTACCGTACCCAAGCGCCGCCCATACTTCGGGATTTTTTGGCCTATCACGAGACCATTCAGGGTCACTCCCGCAAAACCGCGGATGAATACTTCTTGGACCTGCGGACCTTTTTCCGTTATATAAAAATCGAAAAAGGTCTTGTCCCACGGGCCACGCCGTTAGACGATATCTCCATTGATGACGTGGATATCGCTCTGATCCGTTCAGTGACACTGGCGGATATCTACGCCTATCTCAGCTTTCTGAGTCGAGACCGGGCCAAAAACGCCAAAAATCCCAGCTCGGGCTATGGCCTTCTGGCGTCTACAAGGGCCAGAAAAGTGGCCACTATCCGCTCTTTTTACAAATATCTGGTAAGCAAAGCCAAACTTTTGGATGAAAATCCCATCCAAGAACTGGATTCTCCCAGGCAGCGTCAGACGCTGCCCCGGTATCTGACGCTGGATGAAAGTATTCAGTTACTGGACAGCATCGACGGCGCCAACGCGGAGCGGGATTTCTGCATTATCACATTATTTCTCAATTGCGGCATCCGGATCTCCGAGCTGGTAGGTCTAAATCTGACGGACATCCGGGACGACCGGCTTCGGGTGCTTGGCAAGGGAAATAAGGAACGGATCATCTTCCTGAACACGGCCTGTCAGAACGCCCTGGACGACTGGCTGGCGGTCCGCTCACAGTCCGGCGCCGCCGACCCTTATGCGCTGTTCATCACCCGCAAGCACTCCAGGATCACCAAGGCCGGTGTACATTACATGCTGAAGCAGCGCTTTTTGAAAGCCGGTCTGGACAGCAGCAAATATTCCGCCCACAAGCTGCGGCACACGGCGGCCACGCTGATGCTGCAAAACGGTGTGGACGTGCGCACCCTCCAGGAGGTGCTGGGACACGAACATTTGAATACCACCCAGATATACACCCATGTGGACAGCGATTCCCTCCGCACCGCCGCTCAAGCCAATCCGCTGGGCGGGCTCAAACGCCGGGGCCGCCCCAAAAAGGCGGATGATAAACCGCCGGAAGAATAAACGTCCTCCATTGCCGAAAAACAAATTGACCTCAGACTGCCGCGCAAGCCTTTCACGGCGGGCTGAGGTCAATTTTTGCCTATCGCGGCTCCGATCCGGCAACCGCTTCAAGCTGACTGTCCGGAGGCCCCTTTCCCTCCGGCAGCTCGCCTCCATTGTCCACCGTGGGCGCCACGGCGCCGAGGATGTGGAGAAAACGCATTTCCTCCACATTTTCATAGGTGCTCAGCGGTCGGTCGTCCGCATCGTTGGAATGGGCCGCGACCAGAATATTATCCAGCCTGGGCGGGACCCCTACGGACACCACCACCGGCGTGTGGGCAAACACCTCGCCGCTGGTGCTGAACCGGATCTGCACGAAATCCCCCGGCCGCATATACTCCATGACGGTCCCGATGCCGATGGGACCCGCGGTGGGCCGATCCCGGGTCATAAAATCCCAAAAAAACGGCACGCCGGTCCACGCCGGCGCCCGATCATAGGCGCTGATATAAAACCATCCGTATTCCGGCGTGTAGTTCATCACGCCCGTGCCGGCGTACAGACACTGGGACGCGAAATTGGTGCAGTCGCCCCCCAGCTCGCTGAAATCATAGTAGGCCGGGTTGCGGAGGAATGCCCACTCATGGGCATAGGCCACCGCCGCCCGCCGGTTATAGGGTATCAGCCGGATCATGCGCTACCCCCTCCCCTCTTATCCCATTTTATGAGGCTCGACGGGCATTGACGCTTGTACACAATTTGCCTATATTGTTTTTGTAGATTTTTACCGGCAAAAGATGCGCCTTTCACTTGCAATTTCCACAGCAGAATGTTAAAATCGTGACGTGCGAAAGCTATCTTAAAAAAGGAGTTGGTCCATTATGCCACTGGTCACCACGACCGAGATGTTCAAAAAGGCATACAACGGCGGCTACGCCATCGGCGCCTTCAACGTCAACAACATGGAGATCGTCCAAGGCATCACGGAAGCGGCCAAGGAAGTCAACGCGCCCCTGATCCTCCAGGTATCCAAGGGCGCCCGCGCGTACGCAAATCACACCTATCTGATGAAGCTGGTAGAGGCGGCCATCATCGAGACCGGCCTGCCCATCTGTCTCCATCTGGACCACGGTGACACCTTCGAGTTGTGCAAGAGCTGCATCGACGGCGGCTTTACCTCCGTCATGATCGACGCCTCCTCTAAGCCCTTTGCGGAGAATATCGAGATCACCAAGAAGGTGGTCGAGTATGCCCATGACCACGGCGTCGTGGTCGAGGCCGAGTTGGGCACTCTGGCCGGCGTAGAGGATGAGGTAAAAGTGTCCGCTGAGGACTCCTCTTATACCCGCCCCGAAGAGGTGGAGGAATTTGTGTCCAGGACCGGCTGCGACTCGTTGGCCATCGCCATCGGCACCAGCCACGGCGCCTATAAATTCACCCCCGAGCAGTGTACCCGCAACGAGCAGGGCATCCTGGTCCCCCCTCCCCTGCGCTTCGATGTGCTGGAGGAGGTCTCCAAGCGTCTGCCCGGCTTCCCCATCGTGCTCCATGGCTCCTCCTCCGTGCCTCAGGAGTATGTGAAGCTGATCAACGAAAACGGCGGCAATATGCCCAACGCCGTGGGTGTGCCCGAGGAACAGCTGCGCAAGGCAGCCTCCATGGCCGTGTGCAAGATCAACATCGACTCCGACCTGCGTCTGGCTATGACCGGCACTATTCGCCAGTTCTTTGCCGAGCACCCCGAGAAGTTTGACCCCAGGGAGTACCTGAAGCCCGCCCGCGCCAATATCAAGGCGCTGGTCAAGCATAAGCTGATCGACGTGCTGGGCTGCGACGGCAAGGCCTGATAAAACAAGATATACCAGATAAGGAGAGTTCATTGACATGGCTCAATTAAAAGGCGCGTGTGTCATCGGACAGTCCGGCGGTCCCACCGCGGTGATCAACGCCAGCGCCTATGGCGTGATCCGCACGGCGTTGGACTGCCCCGACATCACCGCCGTTTACGGCGCGGCCCACGGCATCAAGGGCATTCTGAATGACCAACTGTACGATATGGGCGTGGAGGATGCCAGGGAACTGGAGCTGCTGCTCCACACTCCATCCTCCGAGTTGGGCTCCTGCCGCTATAAGATCGCGGACCCCGACGCGGACGACACCGACTATCGCCGCATCCTGGAGATCTTCAGAAAATATGACATCCGCTACTTCTTCTACAACGGTGGCAACGACTCCATGGATACCTGCGCCAAGGTCAGCCGTTTTATGGCCAAGTCCGGTTATGAGTGCCGGGTAATGGGCGTGCCAAAGACCATTGACAATGATCTGTATGGCACGGACCACTGCCCCGGCTTTGCTTCCGCGGCGAAATATATCGCCACCTCCTGCGCCGAGGTGTACAAGGACGCCCGGGTGTATGACACGGGCATGGTCACCGTCATTGAGATCATGGGCCGTCATGCAGGTTGGCTGGCCGGCGCCGCTGCCCTGGCCGGTGTGGTGGGCTGCGCCCCCGACCTGGTCTATCTGCCCGAAGTGGATTTCGACATGGATCGCTTCCTGGCGGATGTGACTGCTGTCTATCAGAAAAACGGCAACTGCATCGTGGCCGTCTCCGAGGGGATCCACTACGCGGACGGCTCCTTCGTCTCTGAGGCCAAGACCTCCGCCACCGACGGCTTTGGCCACGCCCAACTGGGCGGCTTGGCCGTCCTGCTTGCCAATATCGTCAAGGAGAAGACCGGCGCCAAGGTCCGGGGCATTGAGTTGTCCCTGCTCCAGCGCTGCGGCGCGCATCTGGCCTCTCAGACCGATATTGAGGAGTCCTTCCTTGCCGGAAAGACCGCCGTAGAGGCCGCTGTGGCCGGTGAGACGGATAAGATGGTGGGCTTTGAGCGCGCTTACGAAAACGGCGTCTACAAGTGCAAGACCAAGCTGTTTCACCTCTCGGACGTGGCGAACTTTGAAAAAAAGGTGCCGCTGGAGTGGATCAATGAGGCCGGTAATGGCGTGAATCAAGGCTATATCGACTATGCCCTGCCC
>CAZUWQ010000021.1:0-10247 GCA_964624195.1 uncultured Oscillospiraceae bacterium
CACCGCGGACGGCGCGGACATCCTCGTTCTCCACATAGATCTTGACCGGGTCGATGCCCTCGGGGTAGTAGGCCCCCACGGGGCAGCAGATGACGGCGAACAGATAGCTTTTGGAGGCGTGGACCCCCAGACCGTTGTCGGTGGCGATGATGAAGGGGCGGATATAGAGGGAGGTGCCCACCTTATCGGGGACCCAGGACTTGTCCGTGCTCACTATTGCCTTGACCGCCTGAATAAAGTCCGCCTCTGGAATTTCGGGGATGCACATCCGGCGGCAGGAGGAGTTCAGGCGCCTGGCGTTCTCGCAGGGGCGGAAGAGCCGGATCTGACCGTCGGGGGCGCGGTAGGCCTTCATGCCCTCGAAGATCTCCTGGGCGTAGTGGAATACCATGCAGGACAGCTCGAAGGGCAGGGGACCATAGGGAACGATGCGGGGGTCGTGCCAGCCCCGGCCGGCATCGTAGTTCATGAGGAACATATGGTCGGTGAAGGTCCGGCCGAACACCAGCGTGTCCGGATCGGGGTGGGGCTTGGGCTGAGTGGTTCGGGTGATTTTGATATCCAGCATATGAAACAGCTCCTTTGCGGCGTTAAAGCGGTGAATATCCAACCTGTATTATAGCAGTCCGACGGGCCGGGCGCAATGGCAAAATTCCCGAATCGGGTGTGGGAATGGACCTTGTTTTTATCGCTTCTATTTGTTATAATATCATTTATGGTATTTTAGAAAGCGGCGGCAGAACGGGCGGGCCCTTCCGCTTCGCACCGGCGGATTTTATATGGAAAGCGGGTGATCTCCCTGAACAAGAAGCTGTCGCAGCTGCTCTCCCCACGGTTTGAACTCTATTTTCTGGTGATGGTGGTATTCGCGGTCGTCACCTTTCTGCTGGACCATATCGAGGTGGCGGTGGGCGAGCTGATCGTGGTCATCATCCTGTACGGCGTGTACTGCGCCACAGTGACGCGCCGGAAAAAGGCGGCCTCCGACTATCTGGAGGAGCTGCTGGGCAGCATGGATGAGGCTACCCGGGACAGCACCCTGAACTGCCCCCTGCCGGTGGTCATGTTCCGGCCTGATACCGACGAGGTGGTGTGGTCCAACGACCGGTTCCTCCAGATCGTGGGGAGGCAGGAGGGCCTGTTTGGAACCAGGCTGGCGGAGCTGGCGCCCAGCTTCGACGGGCGCTGGCTGCTGGAGGGCAAGAACGAGTGTCCAACGGAGATCAGCCAGGGGGAACGGCGGTATCAGGTGTTCGGCAGCGTGGCCCGGGTGGCGGACGGCGAGCGGGAGGGGGCTTTGGCCACCACCTACTGGCTGGACGTGACCGAGCTGGCCAACACCAGAGACGTGTATCAGGCCACCCGTCCAGTGGTGGCGATCCTGCTTCTGGACAACTATGAGGACACCATCAAGAGCCAGGAGGACAACGTGCGCAACGCCATGCTGGGGGAGATCAACCAGCGGTTCAATCAGTGGACCGGGGAGGCGGGCGGCGTGTTCTGCCGGCTGGACCGGGACCGCTATCTGTTTATCTTTGAGGAGCAGTTCCTGACCGCTTACAAGGCGGAGAAGTTCTCCGTGCTGGACAGCATCCGCGGGGTGCAGAGTCCCAACGGCATCCCGGTGACTCTGTCCATTGGCGTGGGCGTGGACGGGGATTCGCTGGCGGAGATGTACCGGTTTGCCTCTCTGTCGGCGGAGATGGCCCTGTCCCGGGGCGGCGACCAGGCGGTGGTGAAAAACCGCTTCAACTTTGAGTTTTACGGCGGGCGCTCCAAGGAGACGGAGAAGCGCACCAAGGTGAAGAGCCGGGTAATGGCCTCCGCTCTGGGCGAGCTGGTGGCGGACGCCTCCTGCGTGCTGGTCATGGGGCACAAGTCCGCCGACATGGACGCGGTGGGCGCGGCGGTGGGCGTATGCGCCATCGCCCGGGCCAAGGGCGTGCCCCACTATATCGTCCGGGAGAGCGCGCCCACGCCCGCGGATGAGCTGTACCGCAGGGTGGAGGCGATGGAGGAGTATCAGGGGCGCTTTCTGGACAGCCAGGAGGCCCTGCTCCGGGCGGATTCCCGCTCTCTGCTGGTGGTGGTGGACACCAACCGGCCGGAGCAGGTGTCCAGCCAGGAGGTGCTCACCTCCTGCAACAAGGTGGCGGTCATCGACCACCACCGCCGGGCGGCCACCTACATCGAGGGGGCGGCGCTGAACTTCCACGAGCCCTACGCGTCCTCCGCCAGCGAGCTGGTCACGGAGCTGATCAGCTATCTGATGGAGCCCGGCGACCTGCGGCGGGGAGAGGCGGAGGCGCTGATGGCCGGCCTGATGCTGGACACCAAGAACTTCACCATGCGGACCGGCGGCCGGACCTTTGAGGCGGCGGCCTTCCTCCGCCGGGCGGGAGGCGACACCGGCGAGGTACGCAAGATGTTCCAGGTTGGGCTGGCGGATACCATCGCCAAATATGACATCATTCAGAATGCCCGGATGTACCGCCAGAATATCGCCATCGCCCCGGTGGCCCACTCCGTGGGCCGGGTGACGGCGGCCCAGGCGGCGGATGAGCTGCTGAACATCGCGGGCATCCAGACCTCTTTTGTGCTGTACCCGGACGGGGAGCGGGTGGTGGTGTCCGCCCGGAGCATGAATGAGACCAACGTGCAGGTCATCGTGGAGACGCTGGGCGGCGGCGGCAACGCCGGGGCCGCCGGAGCGCAGATCCCGGGCAAGACGGTGGATGAGGTGAACGCGCTGCTGGTGGCGGCGCTGGACGATTACTTTGCCGGTGAGGACGAGCCGGATGCTGGAGAACAGGGAGGCTGACGACATGAAAGTGATCTTGGAGCAGGATGTGAGGGGCCAGGGTAAAAAGGGCCAGCTGGTGGAGGTGTCCGACGGATACGCCCGGAATTTCCTCCTGCCCCGGAAGCTGGCGGTGGAGGCCAGCGCGGAGAATATCAACACCATGAATATGCGGGACAAAGCCCGCAGGGCCCGGGAGGCGGAGGAAAAGGCTCAGGCCGAGGCCATGGTGGAGACGCTGAAAAACAGCCCCGTGAAGATCCGGGCCAGGGCCGGCCAGGGAGGGCGGCTGTTCGGCTCGGTGACCACCAAGGAGATCTCGGAGGCGCTGAAGGAGCAGTACGGGCTGGACATAAACAAGAGCAAGCTCGTCCAGCCGGAACCCATCAAGGCCTTCGGCTCCTATGAGATCAGGTGCAAGCTGGGCTACGAGGTGGTGGGCACCATCTATCTGTTGGTGGTGGAGGACAAGTGACTGGGGCGGTCCGCGCCCCGGAGCGCGGAGCAAAGGAGGTGATGCCGGGTGGACGAGCTGAACAGTTTACAGCTGCCCCACAGCGTAGAGGCGGAGCAGGCGGTGCTGGGCTCCATGCTCATTGACGAGCGATGCGTGCCCGCGGTCATCGCCCGGCTGTCCCCCGACGACTTCTATCTGCGGCAGGACCGGGAGCTGTATCAGGTGCTGTACGGGATGTTCAACCGCTTTGAGACCATCGACCCGGTGACGGTGCTGGACCGGATGAAGCAGGCTGGGGTGTACGATGAGAACACCTCTGTGTCCTACCTGCGGCAGTTGATGGAGATCACGCCCACCGCCGCCAACGTGATGGAATATGTGGAGATCGTGGCGGACAAGGCGCTGCTGCGCCGGGTGGGGGAGACCGCCGGCGAGTTGGGCGAGATGGCGCGCAGCGAGAGCGGCACCGCCCACCAGATCCTGGAGGCGGCGGAGCAGCGCATTTACGCCATCCGCCAGGGCCGGTCCGCCCAGGATATGACCCATATCTCCACGGTGATGGGCCAGGTGTGGGAGACCATCAAGGAGCGGCAGGCCAGCGGCGATGAGTTTCCCGGTATCTCCACCGGGCTTATTGATCTGGACCGGCGCATTTTGGGGCTGAACAACTCCGACCTGCTGATCCTGGCCGGGCGGCCGGGCATGGGCAAGACCTCCCTGGCGCTGAACATCGGGCTGGAGGCCAGCAAGCACTCCGGCAAGAGCGTGGCTGTGTTCTCGCTGGAGATGAGCCGGGAGCAGCTGGGCCTGCGGCTGCTGTCCATGGAGAGCCTGATCGAGCTCAAAAAGCTGCTTACCGGCCGCATCAGCGGCGAGGAGGAGTGGGGCAGGGTGGCTATGGCTGTAGCCGCCCTGAGCCAGGCCAAAATGTATCTGGATGACAACGCCGCCCTGTCCGTGGCGGATATGAATGCCAAGTGCCGCCGGATCAAGGACCTGGGACTGGTGATCGTGGACTATCTGCAGCTGATGACCTCCGCCACCGGGACCAACCGGGCCAGCGACAACCGGCAGCAGATCGTGTCCGACATCTCCCGGTCTTTGAAGCTGATGGCGAAGGAGCTGAACGTGCCGGTGATCTGCGCGTCCCAGCTGTCCCGGGCCAACGAGAGCCGCGCGGCGGGCCAGCGGCGGCCCATGCTGTCCGACCTGCGGGAGTCCGGCTCCATCGAGCAGGACGCGGATATCGTTATGTTCGTCTACCGGGAGAGCTATTATGAAAGCGACACGGAGAATCCCAACATCGCCGAGTGCATCGTGGCGAAAAACCGCCACGGCGAGACGGGGACCGTGATGCTGGAATGGAGGCCGGAGTTCACCATCTTCCGCAATCTGGCGTACAATTATGACGAAGAGGAGTAATGGGGACCGCTTCCGGGCGGACCTGATCCCCCGGGGGAGTTTGGTGCTGTGCGCTGTGTCCGGCGGGGCGGACTCCGTTTATCTGCTCCGGCGGTTATACTGGCTTCAGCCCAGGCGGGATATCCGGGTGATCGCCGCCCACTACAACCACGGGCTGCGGGGGGCGGAAGCGGACCGGGACGAAGCCTTTGTCCGGGAGTTTGTGGCGGTCCATTGTCCGGCCCGCCGGGTGGAGGGCTGGGGGCGGCTGCCGGCGGTGGAGCTGGTGGTGGGCCGCGGCGACGTGGCGGCGGAGGCCGCCCGGTCAAATCGGGGGATCGAGGAGACCGCCCGGCGGATGCGGTATGATTTTTTGTATCGGACGGCGAAAGAGGCGGGGGCGGACGTGATCGTCACCGCCCACAACGCCGAGGACAACGCTGAGACCATGCTGCTCCATCTGCTGCGGGGCAGCGGCTTGCGGGGGCTGGCCGGCATCGCCCCCCGGCAGGGAAAGCTGGTGCGGCCCATGCTGGCGGTGCGTCGGCGCGACATCGAGGCCTATCTGGAGCGTTACGGCCTGCCCCATGTGGAGGACTCCACCAATGCCGACGACGCCTGCGCCCGCAACCGGGTACGGCATCGGCTGACCCCGCTGTTGGAGGAGCTGGCCCCCGGATTTGTGGATCGGCTGATCGACACCCTGCCCACCCTGCGGGCGGACAACGACTATCTCAACGACCAGGCGGCGATGCTTGTCCGGAGCGCCCGCCGGGAGGGGGCGGCGGTGGTCCTGCCCGCCGCCGCCATCGCTCAGGCGCCGCCGCCCATCGCGGCCAGGGCCGCACGGCTCCTGCTGGAGCAGGCGAGCCGGGGCGGGGGCGGCTGGAGAAAGGCCCATTTGGACGGGCTGGTGGAGCTGTGCCGGAGCGGGGAGCCGTCGGCGCGGCTGTCGCTGCCCCGGGGCCTTGTGGCCCGGCGGGAATATGAGCGGCTGGTGATCCTTCGAACGGAGGAAGCGCCGCCGTCGGCGGAAGCGCCCCTTTTGGAAGGGGAGAACCGTTGGGGGGCATGGTGGATCGTATGCGAGCCGTGCGTCTGCCCGGCCACGCCGGGCCGGCCGGACAGCTTTTACCTGGTCCCCGGCGCCTATACCATCCGCGCCCGGCGGGCGGGGGATGGTCTGCGTCCCCTCAACCGGAGCTATAAGACGCTGAAAAAATGGATGATCGACCTGAAGATGCCCGCCCATCTGCGCGGCGGCGTGCCGGTATTGGCGCTGGCCGGACGGGCGGTGGCCGCCGGCGGCGTGGGGGTGGACGGATCTGCCCTGGCCGGGCCGGGGGAGCCGTGTCTCCATGTGCGCTGGGAGCGGGCAGGACAGGAAAAAGAAAGAGAGATAAAGGAGAATGTCAGCTATGCATCAAGATGTTGAGCGTATCCTGTTTTCAGAGGAGGAGCTGGCCCGACGGGTGAAGGAGCTGGGCGCCCGGATCACGGCAGACTGTAAGGGGAAGGACCTGGTGCTGGCCTCCGTGCTGCGGGGGTCTTATATCTTTATGGCCGACCTGACCCGGGCTATCGACCTGCCCATGACGGTGGATTTTATGGCGGTGTCGTCCTACGGCGCGGGGACCGCCAGCTCAGGGCAGGTGGAGATCAAAAAGGACCTGTCCGACTCCATTGAGGGCAAGGACCTGATCATCGTGGAGGACATTCTGGATTCAGGCAATACCCTGTTCTATCTGCGGAAGATCCTGATGGCCCGCCACCCCGCGTCCATCCGCATCTGCGCCCTGATGGATAAGCCGGACCGGCGGACCAAGCCCATCCAGGCGGATTACGTCGGCTTTACCATACCGGACGCCTTTGTGGTGGGCTACGGGCTGGACTATGACGAGAAGTACCGCAATCTGCCCTATGTGGGCATTTTGAAGCCGGCGGTATACGAGAAATAAGACTGAGAGAAAGCGAGACTGACAGCGTGAAGCGAACAGGCAGGATACGGAATATCGTGATATACGCCCTGGTGCTGCTGGTGTTGATCTGGACCTTCTGGATGTTCAGCGGGGCGGTGGATGGGACTGAGGTGAGCTATTCCACCATGACGGCCTGCTTCCAGCAGGAGCAGGTGGTGGAGTTCACCGTCAGCAGCGGCAACGTGGTCACCATGACGCTGCGGGACGGGACTCTCTGCCGGCACAAGCTGGCCGACCTGGATATGTTCCGGGAGGAGCTGGGACCGCTGATCCGGGAGCAGTACGCCGAGGGCGTCATCGTCTACTACGATTTTGAGGCCGGGACCGAGCTGCCCGACTGGGTGCTGGTGATCTTGCCGGTGGTCCTGTCAGTGGTGCTGGTGATGGTCCTCTGGTGGGTCATGGCGCTGCGGCAGCAGAACGCCCAGGGTGGGCAGAACGGTCTGGCCCGCTTCGGTCAGGCCCGGGTGGTGGACGGCCAGGACAAAAGCAAGGTGACCTTTGCGGATGTGGCCGGCGCCCAGGAGGAGAAGGAGGAGCTGCAGGAGCTGGTGGATTTTCTCCGGGACCCGCAGAAATTCACCGATCTGGGCGCACGCATCCCCAAGGGGGTGCTGCTGGTGGGCCCGCCGGGCACGGGCAAGACCCTCCTGGCGAAGGCGGTGGCCGGCGAGGCGGGGGTGCGGTTTTTGTCCATTTCCGGCTCCGACTTCGTGGAGCTGTATGTGGGCGTGGGCGCCTCCCGGGTCCGGAACCTGTTCGAGCAGGCCAAGAAGGAGTGCCCGGCCATTGTGTTCATTGACGAGATCGACGCCGTGGGCCGGCAGAGGGGCACGGGACTGGGCGGCGGACATGACGAGCGGGAGCAGACGCTGAACCAGCTTCTGGTGGAGATGGACGGCTTTTCCGCCAACGAGGGGGTCATCGTGCTGGCGGCCACCAACCGGCAGGACATCCTGGACCCCGCCCTGCTGCGGCCCGGCCGGTTTGACCGGCAGGTCTATGTGGGCCTGCCCGATATGAAGGGCCGGGAGGAGATCTTGCGGGTACACACCCGGCAGAAGCCGCTGGCGGAGGACGTGGACCTGAAGGAGATCGCCCGGGAGACCACCGGCTTCACCGGGGCGGACCTGGAGAACCTGATGAACGAGTCCGCGCTGCTGGCCGCCCGGAAGGGCCAGCCCTATATCACCCTGCCCGATGTGCAGGAGTCGGTGATCAAGGTCATCGCGGGGCCGGAAAAGAGAAGCCGGGTGTGCCTGGAGGAGGACCGGCGGATCACCGCCTGCCACGAGGCGGGTCACGCGGTGGTGAGCCACGCGCTGCCCACCCTGGACCCGGTGCACCAGATCACCATCATCCCCCGGGGCGAGGCTGCGGGCATGACCATCAACCGGCCCCAGGAGGACCGGGGCCATGTGAGCCGCCAGAGGCTGACGGAGACGCTGGCTATGCTGCTGGGCGGCCGGTGCGCGGAGGAGCTGATGCTGGGCTCGGTGTGTACCGGGGCGGTGAACGACCTCCAGCGGGCCACCGCCATCGCGAGGGATATGGTGACCAAGTACGGCATGAGCGAGAAGCTGGGCGCCGTCACCTTCACCACCGGCCACGACGAGGTGTTCATTGGCCGGTCCATGGCCCAGGTCAAGCCCTATTCCGAGGCCACCGCCGCTCTGATCGACGGCGAGGTGAAGGCGCTGCTGGATGAGGCTCAGGCCAGGTGCCGGGAGATCCTGACCCGGGACCGGGAGAAGCTGGAGCGGGTGTCGGCTTTCCTGCTGGAGCACGAGACGATGAACGCGCAGGAGTTCCAGAAGATCTACGAATAAACGGTTCATCCGCGGATCAACGTCCCTATGAAGGGAGATATGTGGAATGGAGAAGGAAAGGGAGCCGGAAAAAGGCGCGCCCGGCCGCAGGCTGGAAAAGCAGAATGAGGTCCCCGGTCGGGAGCTGTATCAGAACGTGCGCACGCTGGTGTCCGTGCTGGCGGTGCTGATTTTGGTGTTCACCTTTGTGTGCCGGGTCATCGTGGTCAGCGGCCCGTCCATGAAGAACACGCTGTACAACGGGGACACCATGCTGGTGTGGTCCCTGGGATACAGCCCGAAGCAGGGGGACGTTGTGGTGCTGACGAAGCGCTCCTATCAGGACGACTCCATCGTCAAGCGGGTCATCGCCACCGAGGGCCAGACCGTGGACATTGACTACGGCAGCGGCATCGTCTATGTGGACGGGGTGGCCCTGGAGGAGGATTATATCCGGGAGCCCATGCTGGTGCCCTCCTACGGAGAGGGAAACAACCATCTGACCGTGCCCGAGGGCTGCCTGTTCGTCATGGGGGACAACCGCAACGAGTCGGCGGACAGCCGGTATCCCGGCATCGGCATCATAGATGAGCGGTGCGTCATCGGCCGGGCCATCCTGGTGCTCTATCCCTTTTCCCATGCCAAGGTGCTGAAGGGGGGCGCGCAGGCGTGAAAAACGAGAAAACGAGCGGCTGGCTCTGGCCGGTCTGCTCCGCGGCGCTGGCAGCGGTGTGCGCTCTGATCCGGCGCTGGCAGTTGTCCTCCGCCTTTGAGGGAGAGCTGAAGCTGCCTGTCTCCGCGGCCCCGGCCAGCATGGCGCTGGGCTGTGTGCTGGTGATCGCCGCCGCCCTGACGGCCCTGCTGGCCCTGCGGCAGTCCGTCAGCGGCCTGCCCCGGAGCGTGGGAGAGCGGCGGCGCTGGCGCTGCCCGCTGGCGGCGCCGGGGGACACGGCGAGCCTCACCGTCATGGTGGCGGCGGCTTTCCTTGCCCTGGCTGCGGCGCCGCTGCTGTTTCGGGAGGGCATGACCCAGTGGAACAGCTACCGGGCCATCGTCCGGGCGGGCGGTCAGGCCGGCGGCAACAACGGCGTGCTGCTGATCCTCACCGCCGTCACCTGCGTCATCGCCTTTTTTGGGCTGCTGCTGTCCGCCCGGGCGGCCTATCGGGGGACGGAGAAGGGACGGGGGCTGATCACCCTGCCGGCCATCAACGGCTGCATCTGGCTGATGGAGAGCTATCGCGGCCACGCTGCCGACCCGGTGTTGTGGGACTATGTGCCCCTGCTGCTGTCCATCGTGTGCGGGATGCTTTTCTATCTGGACTGCGCGGGGCTGTCCGTGGGCGCCCCACATCCCCGCCGCGCCCTGTGGCTGGGGGGGATGACCGTGGTGCTGTCCGCGGTGGCGCTGGTCCCCTCCGGCGGCGTCGAGCTCAGCGGGACGCTGCTGACGCTGTCCCAGCTGCTGGCCGCGCTGTGCGTGCTGTGGCGGCTGCCGGGGAATCTGGTGTCCCTGACCTCGCTGGCGGAGGAGCCTACAGCGGAGGGACCCACCGCGCCGGAGCAGCCCCATACCCAGGAGATACAGGAGGATACGACCCATGAGTGACAAACGGTTTTATATCACCACACCCATCTACTACCCGTCCGACAAGCTGCACATCGGCCACACCTACTGCACCGTGGCCACCGACGCCATGGCCCGCTATAAGCGGCTCCAGGGCTATGACGTCATGTTTCTCACCGGAACCGACGAGCATGGGCAGAAGATAGAGGACAAGGCCAGGGAGGCCGGCGTCACCC
>CAZUWQ010000022.1:0-10185 GCA_964624195.1 uncultured Oscillospiraceae bacterium
GCGTGCTTCAGGACAGCCTGGCCGCCGGCTGTGAAGCCGGGAGCGGCGGCCTCCTCCAGCGTCTGAACGCCCTTGACCCCATAAGCGGAAGCAGGTCTTAGGCATTTTTGACAGCGTCATTTCCTTCTTCAAAGAATAAAGCCCTTGAGTGCCGCCGCACTCAAGGGCTTCATTTTTCCCGCTCCCCAGCGGCCCGCGGGTCAGATCAGCGCCGCCGCCAGCAAAAACAGCAGGGCCGCCGCGAATACGATCAGCAGCAGCTTCCACACGAATTTCAGCCAGCGGTCATAGGGGACCCGGCCGATGGCCAGGCCGCCCATCACCACCGCGCTGGTGGGGGTGATGAGGTTGACCAGACCGGAGGCGGACTGAAAGGCCGTGATGACCAGGTCCCGCCCCACCCCGGCAAAGTCCGCCAGAGGCGCCATGATGGGCATGGACAGGGTGGCCAGCCCGGAGGTGGATGGGATCAGGAAGGACAGGGGCACATACAGCAGATAGGTCAGCGCCAGGAACACCAGCGACCCCGCCCCGGCGAGGGCCTTCTCCCCCAGATGGAGGATGGTGGCGGTGATCATCCCGTTGTTCATGACGACGGTGATCCCCCGGGAAATGCCGATGATGAACGCCACCCCCAGCAGCTCCGCCGCGCCCCCCACAAAGGACTCCACGATCTCCCGCTCCCCCAGCCCGCAACACAGCCCCAGCAGGATGGAGGCGAACAGAAACAGCGCCGACAGCTGGGGGAACCACCAGCCCAAAGCGGGCAGAGGCAGCCCCATCTCGTCAAAGGGGATGACGGCGTAGATCATCACCAGAAAGGTCAGGGCAAACAGGACCAGCGCCAGCTTTTGGATCCCTGCCAGCCGCCCCGCCTCCCGGTCCAGGCCGCCGAAATGCTCCAGGTGCTCGCTCCGGTGGTCCGCCACCAGGGACCGGCCCGGGTCCGCCTTCACCCGCCGGGCGTAGGCCATGACATACCAGATGGCGAGGGCCAGCAGCGCCGCCAGCAGCACCAGCCGCGGCAAAATGCCCTCGCCCAGGGACACCCCCGCGAACCCGGCGGCGATGCCGGTGGCAAAGGGGTTGACGGTGGACCCCAGCACCCCCACGCCCGCCCCCAGCATGATGACGGCTACGGCGGTGATCGTGTCATAGCCCGCCGCCACCATGATGGGCAGCACCAGCGGATAGAAGGCGATGGTCTCCTCCGCCATGCCGAAGGTGGTGCCGCCCAGGGCAAAGGCGCACATGAGGATGGGGATCAGCAGCCTTTCCCGCCCCTTCAGCAGCCGGATAATGCTGGCGATGCCCGCGTCGATGGCCCCCGTCCTGGCGACCACCCCCAAAAATCCGCCCACCATCAGGATGAAGGCGGCGATGTCGATGGCCTCGTACAGCCCCTCCAGCGGGGCGGTGACCACCGCCGTGATGGGCTGCCGCCGGGGCTCCACCTGGTGGTAGCTGCCGGCGATGGGCTCCCCATCCTCCCGGTAGTCATACTCCCCGGCGGGCACCACCCAGGTCAGGACGGTCATCACCAGGATGACCGCAAACAGGATGGTGTAGGCGGTGGGCATTTTGAATTCGCGCATGGTCCCCCTCCTATCCGCCGATCCGGGTCCCCGCCCTGCCCGCCAGCGCCTCCAGCCCCAGGTCCAGGGACGTGATGACAGCCCGGCGGCCCGGCGCGGATCGGACAAAGGCCGCCGCGGCCTCCACTTTGGGCAGCATGGAGCCCGCCCCAAAGTGCCCCTGGGCGGCGTACCGCTCCAGCTCGTCCGCCGTCGTCTCTCCCAGGTCCTTCTGGTCCGGCTTGCCGAAGTTGATCGCCACGGCGGGCACCTCGGTGAGGATCATCAGCACATCCGCCTCCATCTCCACCGCCAGCCGGCAGGCGGCCAGGTCCTTGTCGATGACGGCGGCCACCCCCTCCAGGGCGCCGTCCTCCTTCTCGATCACCGGGATGCCCCCGCCGCCGCAGGAGATGGAGATGGTGCTGTCCCACAGGGTCTTGATGGTGCCGATCTCCACGATGCGCCGGGGCCTGGGGGAGGGCACCACCCGCCGCCAGCCCCGGCCCGAGTCCTCCTTCATGGTCCAGCCCTTCTCCCGCTCCAGCTCCCCGGCCTGTTCCTCCGTATAAAAGGGACCGATGGGCTTGCTGGGGTGCCGGAAGGCCGGGTCGGACGGGTCCACCACCATCTGGGTCACCACCGTCACCACCGGGATATGCCGCCCCCGGCGGCTCAGCGCCTCGGTGAGGGCCTGCTGGAGGTGGTAGCCGATATAGCCCTGGCTCATGGCGCCGCACACGTCGAAGGGCAGGGGCGGCGTCACCTCCGCCGCCGCCTCGCCTGCCAGCAGGATGCGGCCCACCTGCGGCCCGTTGCCGTGGACCACCGCCAGCTCAAAGCCGGCGCGGGACAGCTCCGCCAGGCGCTCCGCTGTCCGGGCGCACACCTGCCGCTGGGACCGGGCTGTGGGGGGAAGGCTCTTGTCCTCCAGAGCGTTGCCCCCCAGCGCCGCCACCACCTTCACCGCGCCGCTCATACCGTCGCCACCATGACGGCCTTGATGGTGTGCATCCGGTTCTCCGCCTCGTCGAACACCACCGAGTGCTTGCCCCGGAACACCTCGTCGGTGACCTCCCGGATGTCCACCCCCTTCTCCTTCCACTCCTTGGCCAGCCTGGTCTCAAAGTCGTGGAAGGAGGGCAGGCAGTGCATGAAGATGACGTTGGGGTTGCCGGTGGCCTTCAGCATAGCGTCGTCAACGCGATAGGGTGCCAGCAGCCTGGCCCGCTGGGGGATCAGCTCCTCCTCCCCCATGGAGGCCCAGATGTCGGAGTAGATCACGTCCGCGCCCTCCAGACAGGCCGCGTCGTCCGACAGGCCCACATGGCCGCCGGACTTCCGGGCCTCCTCCTCGCAGGCGCCGATGAGCTCCCTGTCCGCTCCGTCGATGAGCTCCCTGGGCCCATAGCCCACAAAGTCCATCCCCATCTTGCAGCAGCCGAACATCCAGGCGTAGGACATATTGTTGCGCACGTCGCCTACGAAGGCCACCTTGCACTCGTTCAGCGGCTTGGCGATGTGCTCCTCCATGGTCATCATGTCGGCCAGGATCTGGGTGGGATGGTCCAGGTCGGTGAGTCCGTTGAACACGGGCACGCCCGCGTATTTCGCCAGGTCCTCCACCGCCTTCTGGTCAAAGCCCCGGTACTCGATGCCGTCAAAGAACCGGCCCAGCACCCTGGCGGTGTCCTCCAGAGACTCCTTTTTGCCCATCTGAGACGAGCCGGGGTCCAGGTAGGTGACGTTTCCCCCCTCCTCTCTGGCCGCCACCTCGAAGGAGCAGCGGGTCCGGGTGGAGGTCTTTTCAAAGAGAAGCACGATGTTTTTGCCCTTCAGCGCCTGTCCCCGCAGCCCCGCCCGCTTTTTCGCCTTCAGATCGTGGGCCAGGTCCAGCAGATAGCGGATCTCCCGGGCAGACAGGTCCATCAGGGTGAGGAACGACTTGCCTTTCATATTGACTGCCATAGTTCGATTCTCCTTTTCTGTTGATCGCGCGGGCGTTACACCGCGCCCCGTACCAGGGGCATGGTCATGCACCGGGGCCCGCCCCGGCCGCGGGACAGCTCGCTGCTGGGTATGGTGAGCACCTGGACGCCGGCGTCCTCCATCACCCGGTTGGTCACATAGTTCCGGCTGTACGCCACCACCTTGCCGGGGGCGACGCAGAAGGTATTGGACCCGTCGTTCCACTGCTCTCTCGCGGCGTCGATCACCGAGCCGCCGCCGCACTTGATAAGGGTCACCCGGTCCAGGTGCAGGTGCTCCCGCAGCAGGTCCTCCAGACTCTCGCGCTCCTCGGAGATGGTCAGCCGGCCCCCGCCGCCCGCCTCCAGCACGAACACCCGCAGGTCGCTGCTGATGTTGGGGTGCATGGTGAACTTGTCCCGGTCCACCATGGTGAACACCGTGTCCAGGTGCATAAAGGCCCGGTTTTTGGGGATGTCGATAGCCAGCACCTTTTCAAACCCCGCGTCCGGCTCCAGCAGCCGCTTTGCCAGCCGCTCGATGGCCCAGGGCTGCGTGCGCTGGGAGATGCCCACCGCCACCACCTTATCGCTGAGGATGAGCACGTCGCCCCCCTCCACGGCGGCCCCCGCCTCCCGCTCGTAGTATACAGGCACGTCCTTATACTGCGGGTTGTACCGGAAGATATACTTGCCGAACAGGGTCTCCCGGCTGCGGGTCACCGTGGACATCCGGTGGATGGACACGCCGGAGCCGATGGCGGCAAAGGGGTCCCGGGTAAAGTAGAGGTTGGGGATGGGGTCCAGCACAAAGGGGTAGTAGTCGTCCAGGTAGTCGGTCAGGTTTTTCTTGCCGTAGCCAGGCACCTCCGCCTTCCGCACGCCCTCCATCATCTTCTCCACCATGTTCCGGGTGGACATGGCCCTGAAGTAGTCCATCATCATGCCCACCCGCTTCTCGCCCTGTATCCCCGCCTCGGACAGGTACTCCCGGAGGAACTGATCCCGAACCTCGGGGGCGGTGAGGGACTCCGCCACCAGATCCGCCAGATAGACCACCTCCGCCCCGTTCCGGCGCAGCAGCTCGCAAAAGGCGTCGTGCTCCTCCTGGGCGATTTTCAGATAGGGTATGTCGTCAAACAACAGCCGCTCGATATACTCCGGCATCAGGTTTTCCAGCTCCCGGCCCGGCCGGTGGAGCATCACCCGCTTCAGCGGGCCGATCTCGCTCCTGACGTCAATGGCAGGCTTTGTCATACCGTTTCTCCTTTCCTGTTCATCAGCTTTCAGCGCGTCTCCGCGTCCCTTCTGATACTGTTCCCCATTCCGCTGGCTTTTATTTCAAAAAATCAGGGTCAAAAAGTCATAAAAAGTTATAAAGAAAGCCGGGAAAAAAACACGGAGGACCGCGCAAACCGCGGTCCTCCGTAGCTTTTTAAAGATAGATCTTCCGTATGCCGAGCCTGAGCCCGCGTTTCGCGGCGGGCCTCCGTTCACAGGTTCTCCGGGGAAAACGCCGCCGCGGGGAGCAGCTCGCTGAGGGTGACGAGCACCTCGTCAAAGCCGCTTTGGGGCGCCGGCGCCCTGGGGGATTCCAGCAAAGTCTGCCAGGAGCCGGAGGCTATGGGCAGCACCGCCATCATCGTCAGCCCCTTGCCCGGCACATTGTTTGCCATCAGACTGCCGCTGTGGAGCTCCGCGATCCGCTGGGCCAGCGGGATGCCCCGGCCCACCGGGCCGATGCCGGCGTCAAACATCCGGGCCAACTCCTCCGGCGCCGCCCCGGGCCCGTCATCCTTTATGGAAAAGCACGCCTTGCCCCCCCGCTGGGTCAGGGTGAGAGTGACCTCCTTGCCCGCCTTGGCGCTGTTGCAGATCAGCTCCAGCAGCATATGGGTCAGCAGAGCTTCGTCCACCCGGGCCAGCAGATGCTCCGGGGCGGTCCAGTCAAAACGGATCCCGCCCATCGCCAGCACGCTCTCCACCTTGTCGCACAGCGCCTCGGTAAAGGGTCCCAGGTCTGTAGGGACGGCGGTGAAAGCGGGGCCCGCCTCGTCTGTCAGAAGGTGCATCAGCTCCAGCCGCTCGATGACGCGGAGCATCCGGCAGACGCTCTGGTTGATGATGGAAAGATAGTCCTGCGCCCGGGCCGTATCCCAGGCCTGTTCCAACAGCTGGCTGGCCGCCGTGACCTGTTCCAGCTGCATCCGCAGCTCCATTGTTGTCCGGTCCACGCCGTCCGCCAACGATTCCCGATCCATAAATTCTGCCTCCCCGTTTCTGCTTTGACCGTCCGCGCTTCTCTGTTATCCTATGCGGAATGGGCGATCTTCCCTCATGGGAAAATCTGAGAGCGGCGCGGAGCCTGTCGGATATTGTAATCTATTGTATCAGGTTTTTCGCCGGACAACAAGAGAAATTGGGGTTTTCAGGAAAATTTTATCGTGGGGACCGATCCCGCGCCGCGGACGCGGCGGAGGGGCAAAAAGCCCACTCGCTTCCGCTTCGCGAGTGGGCTTTCAGTCCTTGTCAGCCGCCGGCCCCGTCCAGCCTCCGCTCCAGCAGGGCGGCCACCGGGTCCAGGCGGTTGGGGGCGTAGTCCTCCACATGGCCCTCGTCCACCGCGGCGGCCAGGGCCGGGTCCAGGGGCAGCTTGGCCAGCACCGGCAGGGACAGCTGGGCGCCCAGGCTGTCGATGGTGCTCTCGCCGAAGATGGGGTGCTCCTTACCGCAGTCCGGGCAGCGGAAATAGCTGTAATTCTCCACCAGGCCCAGCACCGGCACATCCATCATCTCCGCCATCTTCACCGCCTTGGTGACGATCATGGCCACCAGCGTCTGAGGGGCGGACACCACGATAGCCCCATCCACCGGCAGGGACTGAAACACCGTCAGCGGCACGTCCCCCGTCCCCGGCGGCATATCCACAAACAGGTAGTCCAGATCCCCCCAGATCACGTCGGTCCAGAACTGCTCCACCGCCCCGGCGATCACCGGGCCCCGCCACACCACCGGGTCGGTCTCCCGCTCGGTGAGCAGATTCAGGCTCATCAGCTCCACCCCGCCCTTGCTGACGGCGGGATAGATGCCCAGCTCGCCGCCCTCCGCCCGGCCATGCACGCCGAAGGCCTTGGGCACCGAGGGGCCGGTGATGTCCGCGTCCAGCACGCCCACCCGCTTGCCCCGCCGGGCCATGGCTGAGGCCAGCGAGCAGGTGACGGTGGACTTGCCCACCCCGCCCTTGCCGCTGATGACCGCGACGACCTTTTTGATCTGGGACAGCTCATTGGCCGGCTTGCGCAGGTCCTGGAGCTCCTGACGCTCCCCGCAGTCGGCGCCGCAGGTGGAGCAGTCGCGGGCGCATTCTTCGCTCATCTTTGTCGCATCCTTTCTGTGCTGCCGGGGCGGCCTGGGCCGCCCCGGAAAAAATTTTGGTTTTTTGACTGAAATACCTTGACAGGTGAGGTATGTCGTGATATTATGCTCTCACAGGCTGCCTCAGCAGATGAGGTATTGCGTCAACAGGAGGGATCAGCATGGACACATTCGACACAGGCGCGTTTGGATGGTACGATCAGCTCTGCCGGCGGCCCTGCCGCCCGTCCCGCTCTATCCGGGCCCAGGCCAGGAAACAGGAGCGCTCCTTTGGGCCGGACCGGACCGCCGGGCGCGGGCAGGACCGTCAAGCATAAAGGAGGGAGAAAGCCCTATGTCTATCTCATCCGATACCCTGCGGGGCCACACGGACACCATTATTTTAACACAACTGATGCGGGGTGACAACTACGGTTATGAGATCAACAAAAATATCGAGCAGCGCACAGGCGGCGTCTATCTGCTGAAGGAGGCCACGCTGTACACGGCCTTCAAGCGGCTGGAGCAGAACGGCCTCATCACCTCGTACTGGGGGGATGAGGGCCCCGGCGCCCGGCGGCGCTACTATTCCATCACCCCGCGGGGGCGGGAGCAGTGGGCGGAGGACCGCGGGGAGTGGGAAAACACGCGGGCTTTGCTGGACGCCCTGATTTCCATTGAGGAGGAGTGAGCACCATGGAAGATATGAAGAGCAGATTTGCCGGCGTTATTGCCGCGGAGCTTACCGCCGCGCCCGACAGCACCGCCAAGGCGGAGCTCATCGAGGAGCTGTCCGAAAACCTGTATCAGCGTTATCAGGCGGAGCTGTCCGCCGGTCAGAGCGAGGAGGCCGCGTACCGGGCGGCGGTGGACAGCCTGGGGGATACCGCGGAGCTGGTGGCCTATCTCAGGGAGCTGGACCCCGGCGCGCCCCTGCCTCCGCCCGACTGGGAGTCGGACGATCCCCTGGAAGACATCCTGCGCAGCGTGAAGGATATCTGTCAGGACGCCATGAAGAAGGCCAGGAGCGCTCTGGACGAGGTCAGGGCCGATCTGGAGCAGGGCGGCTGCCGCCGGCGCTCCGGCGGCGGCAATGGGAACGTCCATGTGTACACCACTCCCTCGGAGGAGGATCTGGACTCCCTGGAGGATGAGTTTGAGGCGCTGGAGCATGAATTCGAGGACGGAGAGCGCCGGGAGGACAAGGGCCGCGGCCGGAGCCTCCATGTGGACGCGGCTGCTGGCGGGCCCTCTCCCGAACGGGAGGAGGACAAGGGCGGAAGCCGGACGGCGGAAGACCCGGACGCCCCCATCTCCGCCCAGGCGCTGAAGGGCATTGAGGTGCAGGTGGACGGAGACGTGACCCTCCGCATGACGGAGCCCGCGGAGGGCGACGTGGTCATCGGCGGCGACGTGGACGAGCTTCAGGTCTTCCGCTCTGACGACGGCGTGCTCACCATTCGGCAGATCCGTACCGCCAGCTCCGCCTTCCTGTTCCGCCGCGGGCTCTCCACGGTGGACGTGGAGCTGGACCTGCCCTGCCGCCCGTGGGAATTCCTCCGGATACACACAGTCAGCGGCGAGGTGGAGGTGAACGGCGGCGAGACGGTGGATCAGCTGACCGTCCAGACCAGCTCCGGCGGTCTGTCCGGCGGCCTGCCCCGGTGCCGGAAGGTGTATTTCCGGTCTGTCAGCGGCGATCTCGACTGGTCCGGGGACGCGGACGAGCTGGACATAGAGACGGTCAGCGGCGACGTCACCTGGGGCGGCGGCGCGGTCCGCTCCGCCCGGTGCAGGACCACCAGCGGCGACATCCACTGGGACGGCGACGCGGACCAGGCCCAGATGTTCAGCATCAGCGGCGGCGTGATCGTCAACGGCAGGATCGACCGGTTCCAGGCCTCCACCACCAGCGGCGAGGTCGAGCTGGCCGGCTCCTTCCACTCCGTGCGCTGCTCCTCCCTCAGCGGCGGGCTGCGGGTGGAGAGCGATGTGCTGCCCCAGACCCTGGACATGAAGACCACCTCCGGCGACTGCGAGGCCCGCGTCCCCGACAGCGGCTCCTTCGCCGTCCGCTACAAGACCACCAGCGGCTCCTTCCGCTCCGACTTCTTCACCGGCCGGATGAGCGGGCGGAGCAATACCTTCATCTACTTTTCCCGGCGCGGGGACGGTCCGTCCCCGGACCACGCGGGCGGCGGAGAGGCCGGGCCGGAGTATCATTTCACCAGTCTCAGCGGCGACCTGGCGCTGTATAAGCTTTGAGGCTGCGCGCTGTTTCGGGATCGGCCCCGCCGTTGCCCGGACGCCGCCCTTGCGTTTGGCGGCGTCAGGGTATAGAATAGCTTCAAACCGACTGTGGAAAGCTGTCACTGTCTGACACGGGAAAGGGGAAGAAGCTATGCGGATCGGCATTGTGACCGGGGCGTCCTCTGGGCTGGGGCGGGCCTTTGTGAAGCGCATCGACAAGACCATGGAGCTGGACGAGCTGTGGCTGGTGGCCCGCCGGCGGGACCGGCTGGAGGCGCTGGCGGCGGAGCTGCGCTGTCAGGGCCGGGTATTTGCCCTGGATCTGACCGAGCTGGGGTCCGCCCGGACCCTGGCCCAGGCGTTGGAGGCGTCCGGGGCCAGGGTGGATATTTTAGTATGCGCCGCCGGCTTCGGCAAATTCGGCCGGGCGGAGGACCTGTCTTTGGAGGAGACGGATGACATGATCGCCCTGAACTGCCGCGCGGCGGCGGCGGTGACCCGGGTGTGCATCCCCTATCTGGGCCGGGGCAGCCGGGTGCTGGAGATCTGCTCCTGCGCCGCCTTCCAGCCTCTGCCCGCCTTCAACGTCTACGCCGCCACCAAGGCCTTCCTGCTCCGATATACCCGCGCTCTGCGTTGGGAACTGGCGGGCCGGGGCGTGCGGGTGACGGCGGTGTGCCCCAGCTGGATCAAGACCGAGTTTATGGAGGTGGCCCGCCAAACGGACAACCCCCAGGCGGTGGGCCATGTCACCAAGCTGGCCCAGCGCCCGGAGACGGTGGCTGCCTGGGCGCTGTCCATGAACGCCGTCGGTCTGGCCGTGACCACCTGCGGCCCCCTGGCCCTGGTCCAGCGCGTCGCCGCCAAATTCCTCCCCTCCTGCGCTATCATGGCCGTGTGGGAGCCCATGCGGAGAGTATAAGATCCGCAAACGCAAAGAGGCGGCCCCGGCGGGGGCCGCCTCTTTGCGTATCAAACCTGATTCACCACGCCGGTAAACAGCAGCTGCCCCGTCTCGCTGGTGACGGCGAACAGGAAGG
>CAZUWQ010000023.1:0-10149 GCA_964624195.1 uncultured Oscillospiraceae bacterium
CGCGCCCCGGCGGATTTTCCGCCGGGGCGCACTTGTATTGCGGTGGAAATTTTGCTATAATAACATTCAATATGAAATTTACGACAGGAAAGGGGGCGCTGTATGGAGACCCCTGTCTATCACCTGGAAAAGGTGGTCAAGGTAAAGCAGGACGACATGGAGGATTTTGACGGCCCCCTGGACCTGATCCTGCATTTACTGAGCAAAAACAAGATCGAGATCCGGGACATCCAGATCTCCCTGCTGCTGGACCAGTATCTGGAGTGGATGGAGCAGCGGGAGCGCCTCAATTTGGAGGTCGCCAGCGAATTCGTCACCATGGCCGCCCATCTGGTGTATATCAAGACCCGGATGCTGCTGTCCATCGACGACGAGGAGGCCATGAGCGAGATGGAACAGCTGATGACCGCCCTGGAGGAGCATCAGCACCACGAAAGCTATCTGAAGATCAAGGCGGTGACCGAGCCGCTGGCCCGTCGGTATGACTACGGCAGGGACTATCTGACCAAGCAGCCCGAGCCGCTGAAGGCGGACAAGACCTACCGCTATGTCCACAGCTCCGGCGACCTGCTGGCCGCCCTCAACGCCACACTGGACCGGATCGGGAACAAGCTGCCCCCGCCGGTGCGGGCCTTTGAGGGCATCGTGGGCCGGGAGCCCTACCCGGTGGCGGACAAGGCTAAGGCCATTCTGGACCGGCTGATCCAATTCGGCGTCACCCGGTTCCGGGCCCTGTTCCGGTCCAACCGGAGCCGGTCTGAGGTGGTGGCTACTTTTTTGGCGATCCTGGAGCTGTGCAAGGCCAACCGCATCCATCTGGCCGGCACCGCGGAGGACTGCACTGTCACCAGCACCGGTCAGGACAGCGAGACGGCGCTGGATGTGACGGTGGATAGCTATTAGGGAGGTGAGGCCGCATGGAACTGAAGGAATTGGAGGGCGCCATTGAGGGCATCCTGTTTGCCGCCGGCGACCCGGTGCCGGTGGAGCGCGTCTGCCTCACTCTGGATCAGGACCGGGAGACGGTGGACAGTGTGTGCCAGAAGCTGGCGGACGAGTACAGCTATCAGCGGCGGGGCATCCGGCTGGTGCGGCTGGACAACAGCTGGCAGATGTGCTCCGCCCCGGAGTATGCGGACAGCGTGCGCAAGGCGCTGGAGAGCCGCAAGCCCGCCCGGCTGTCCCAGCCGGCGCTGGAGGTGCTGGCCATCATCGCCTACTTCCAGCCGGTGACCCGGGCCTATATTGAGCAGGTGCGGGGGGTGGACAGCTCCTACACCGTGAGTTTGCTGCTGGAGCGGGAGCTGATCTGCGAGGCGGGGCGCCTGTCTGTGCCCGGCCGGCCTATGCAGTTCAAGACCACAAAGAATTTTCTCCGCGCTTTTGGCCTGACCACGCTGGACGACCTGCCGGAGCTGCCCTCCGCCACCCAGGAGGGGGTGCAGATGACTCTGGAGCTGGAGAGCGCTATTGAGCGGTTACAGGCGGCGGAAGGAGAGCCTTCGGAGCCGCCGGGAGCTGAACCGCCGGAGGCGGCAGACGGAGAGACGCCATGAACGGCTGGCTCATATTACTGATCGTCCTGGCGGCGCTGTGGCTGATCTCCCAGCTGCGGCTGGGAGCGCGGGTACACTACGGCGCGGACGATCTGCGGGTGGCAGTGCTTGCGGGTCCTGTCCGCGTCCAGGTGGTGCCGGCGAGATCAAAGGAGAAGCATAAGCGGGCGAAAAAACCCAAAAAGCAAAAAAAAGAAAAGAAGCCAAAGCCGGGAGACGAGGAAAAGCCGGGGACGGTGGGCCGGCTGATGAAGCTGCTGCCGGTGGCGGCGGAGGCGGCGGGAAAGCTGCTGCGTAAGATCAGGATCGACGAGCTGTCATTGAACATCACCTGGGCCGCGGCCGACGCGGCGGCGGCAGCCATCGGCTACGGACGGGCCAACGCCCTGCTGGGTATGATCTGGCCGCTGCTCGACCATAATTTTAAGGTGAAAAAGCATTCTTTCCATGTGGATGTGGACTATGGGCTGACGGAGCCGGTGATCGTGGCGGACGCGGCCCTGACCATGACTCTGGGGCAGCTGCTGTCCCTTGGCCTGCGGTATGGGGTCAAGGCGCTGCTCGCATGGAGCCGAAGCGGGAGACCGGAAAAAAGAAAACAGGAGGCATGAGCTATGAGCGAAAACAATCATCCCATCAATGAGGTCCTTCAGACCACCATGACAAAGATCCGTGAGATGGTGGACGCCAACACTGTAGTGGGCCAGCCCATCGTGACCCAGGAGGGCGTGACCCTGATCCCGGTGTCCCGGCTGTCCTTTGGCTTTGCCACCGGCGGCTCCGACTTCGGCAAGACCGAAAACGTGAGCAAGAATTTCGGCGGCGGCGCCGGCGCGGGCGTCAATGTCATCCCGGTGGCCTTCCTGATCGTGAAGGACGGCAGCGTGAAGCTGCTGCCGGTGGCCCCTCCGCCCAGCGATTCGGTGAGCCGCGTGGTGGAGCTGGTGCCCGAGATGTTCGACAAGGTGACCGGCTATATCGGAAAAAAGAAAGCCTCCGACGAGGCCGGGGCGGATAAGTAAGCCCCGCCGGGGCCATACTACTCCCATCTGAGCTTTTCGGATGGGAGTGACCTTTTTTGAAGCGATTTTTCGCGCTGTTGACCGCTTTCGCGGCGGCGGCGTCGCTGACAATGCCGGCCCGGGCGGTGAGCACCTCCGCCTCCTGCGCTATTCTGATGGACGCTGAGAGCGGGCGCGTCCTGTATGAGCAGAATATCCACCAGCCCCGGCTGATCGCCAGCATCACCAAGCTGATGACCGCTCTGGTGGCGGTGGAGCGGTCGGAGGACCTGGAGCAGGTGGTGACGGTACGCCCTCAATGGTTGGGCAGCGAGGGCTCGTCCATCTATCTGCGGGCGGGGGAGGAGATCACTCTGAAGGGCCTGCTGTACGGACTGCTGCTCCAGTCAGGCAACGACGCGGCCATGGTCATCGCCTGCCATGTGGCGGGGGATGAGGCCGCTTTTGTGGCGCTGATGAACGAAAAGGCGGCGGAGCTGGGCATGGAGGACACCTCCTTTGCCAACCCCAGCGGGCTGGACCACGAGGACCACTATTCCACCGCCTATGACATGGCCCTGCTGGCCTGCGCCTGTCTGAAAGACCCGGTGGTGGCGGAGATCTGCGCCACCCAGTCCGCCACGGTGGGTACCCGGACCTTCTACAACCACAACAAGCTGCTCCACCGCTGTGACGGCTGCGTGGGCATGAAGACGGGCTTTACGGAGCGGGCGGGGCGCACCCTGGTGTCCGCCGCCTGTCGGGATGGGCAGACGCTGGTGTGCGTGACGCTGAACGACGGCGACGACTGGAACGACCACTGCAAGCTGTTGGACTACGGGTTTGAGACCTATCCCCGCGGCGTCCTGTGCGGGAAAGGGCAGATATTTGGGGCGGTGCCGGTGACCGGCAGCCTGATCCCGGCGCTGGCGGTGATCGCGGACTGCGAGAGGGGTTATCCGCTGGCGGCGGGCGAGACGACTGAGCTGGCGGTGGAGTTGGCGGACTGCGTGAACGCCCCGGTGGCGGAGGGGACCCAGGTAGGGACGGCCACCTGGACCCTGAACGGCACAGTGGTGGCTCAGGCGGCGCTGGTGTGCGTCGGCGGGGCCGGGCTGGACGCACGGCCGCCCCAGAGCCTCTGGGAGCGGCTTTTTGGCCGATAGGATACGGGAGGGGAGGGCTTCGGCCTTGGAGGAAAGGCTGCAAAAGCTCATGTCGGCGGCGGGGCTGTGCTCCCGGCGGCGGGCGGAGCAATACCTGTTGAATGGCCGGGTCACGGTAAACGGGATTGTTGCGTCTCTGGGCGATAAAGCTGACCCGGAGCTTGACCGGATCGAGGTGGATGGACAGCCGCTGCGACGGCCCTCCGCCCATACATATCTCATGCTGCACAAGCCCAAGGGCTATGTGAGTACGCTGTCCGACGAGAAGGGGCGGCGGACGGTGGCCCAGCTGGTGGCCGGATGCCCCGCCCGGGTGTGGCCGGTGGGGCGGCTGGACATGGATTCCGAGGGCCTGCTGCTTCTCACCGACGACGGGGAGCTGACCCACCAGCTCACTCATCCGGCCCATGAGGTGGAGAAGGAGTACCGGGTGTGGGTGACCGGGGATCTGGAAAGAGCGCTGCCCATGCTGTCCGCCCCCATGGTGGTAGACGGCGAGGGCATGACGGCGGACCGGGTGGAGCGGACGGGGGCGGATACGCTGACCATGGTCATCCACCAGGGGAAAAACCGGCAGATCAGGCGTATGTGTGCCGCGGCGGGCCTTCATGTGACCAGGTTGGTCCGGGTCCGGGAGGGCGGCCTGGAGCTGGGCGGCCTGGGATCGGGGCGCTGGCGGGCGCTGAACGGGGAAGAAGTCTCTCTGCTGCGGGCAGGAGAAAAGCGCTGACCGCTGCCTTACAATCTTGCAAGCAGCGGAGAAAATCCTGCAAAAATGCTTGCATTTGGTGGGGCAAGAGGGTATGATAGTGTCTGCCGGGCAAACCGAAACGCGGTTTGCCCGGGTATTGTCGGCCCGCGGGGCCGGACGAAGCAGACGAATGGAAGTGCCGGTATGAGCCGTGATATTCTTGTGTCCATTCAGAGCCGGATGGACGGCTTTTCCAAGGGACAAAAGCTGATCGGACAGTACATTTTGGGAAACTATGATAAGGCCGCCTTCATGACGGCCGCCAAGCTGGGCCAGGCGGTCCATATCAGCGAGTCCACTGTGGTCCGCTTCGCGGCGGAGTTGGGCTATGACGGCTACCCGGCTATGCAGAAGGCGCTGCAGGAGATGATCCGGGGCAAGCTGACCTCGGTGCAGCGCATCGAGGTGTCCAACGGCCGCATGAGCGATCACGACATTCTGACCAAGGTGGTGCAGTCGGACATCGAAAAGCTTCGGATGTCTCTGGAGGAGCTGGACCGGGAGGAATTTTCCGCCGTGGTGGAAGCGATCGTCCACGCCCGGCGGATCTACCTGCTGGGCGTGCGCTCATCGGCGGCGCTGGCGGATTTTCTGGCCTTTTATTTCAATTTGATCTTTGACAACGTACATCATGTGCAGACCTCTCTGTCCAGCGATATGTTTGAACAGATGCTCAGGGTCGGCCCGGAGGACGTGGTCATCGGCATCAGCTTTCCCCGGTACTCCGCCAAGACGGTGCAGGCCATGGAATTCGCCAGGGACCAGGGCGCCACGGTCATCGCCATCACCGACAGCGAGCTTTCCCCACTCTATGAGACGGCGTCCCTGCGGCTGCTGGCCAAGAGCGACATGGCCTCCTTTGCCGACTCCCTGGTGGCGCCGCTGTCCATCATCAACGCGCTGATCGTGGCCGTGGGCCGAAAGAAGGAGGGGGAGGTCACTGAGACCTTCCGGCGGCTGGAGCACATCTGGGATGAATACCAGGTGTATGAGAAAGCGGCATATGATCGATAAATTCAGCTTCGGATTTTCGGATTGCCGGAAATCCGAAGTTTTCTAAAGGAGAGGGCGGCCAATGGAGCGGATCATGGTGGCGGGGGGCGGTGCGGCGGGGATGATGGCCGCCATCACCGCCGCCCGGCAGGGCTGCCCGGTGACGCTGCTGGAGCCCAACAAAAAGGTGGGACGCAAGCTGTATATCACGGGCAAGGGCCGGTGCAATGTGACCAATTACTGTGATATGGACGTGCTGCTGGCCAATATTCCCCGGAATGGGAAATTCCTTTACAGCGCTTTTCACCGCTTTGCTCCAAAGGACACCTGGGACTTTTTTGAGGCGCTTGGCGTGCCGCTGAAGGTGGAACGGGGCAGCCGGGTGTTTCCCCGGTCGGACCGGGCGGCGGATATCGTGGACGCCCTGTTTCTGGAGCTGCGTCGCCGGGGCGTGGAGCTGCGGCAGGATCGGGTGACCGGCCTTGTGACGGAGAATGGGCGGCTCATCGGGGCGCGGACGGAGCGGGGCGGGGTATGCCCCTGCGCCGCTCTGGTGCTGGCCACCGGCGGGGCCTCCTACCCCAGGACCGGCTCCACCGGGGACGGCTATGCTCTGGCCCGATCGGTGGGCCATACGGTGACGCCGATCCGGGGCTCGCTGGTGCCGCTGGAGTCGGACGACCCCTGCTGTGGGCAGATGCAGGGGCTTTCTCTGCGCAATGTGGAGCTGAGCTTGAAGGACGCCGGGGGCAGGACGGTGTATCGGGAGCAGGGGGAGCTGCTGTTCACCCATTTCGGCCTGTCCGGGCCCACGGTGCTGTCCGCCTCCGCCCATATGGATATGGGCCGGGAGGGCTACATGGCCCACATCGACCTGAAACCCGCCCTGGACGAGCGGAAGCTGGATGCCCGCCTGCTGCGGGACTTTGAGGCGAGGGCAAACCAGAATTACGCCACGGCCCTGGGCGGGCTGGCGCCCCGGTCTATGATCCCGGTGCTGGTGGCACGGACCGGCATCCCGGCAGAGCGCAAGGTGCGCGACATCCGCCGGGAGGAGCGCCGCCGCCTGCTGGAGACGCTGAAGGATCTTTCCATCAGGATCACGGGATCCAGGCCGGTGGAGGAGGCCATCGTCACTGCCGGCGGCGTGAAGGTAGGCGAGGTGTCGCCGGCTACGATGGAGTCGAAACGGGTGAAGGGCCTGTATTTTGCCGGAGAGCTGCTGGATGTGGACGGCTACACCGGCGGCTTCAATCTGCAGATCGCCTGGTCCACAGGGTACGCGGCGGGCTTTTCCGCGGCGGGCGCGGAGCTGTGAGCAGTCAAAATAAGAGAGGGCGTTGTGACCATGAGACACCAGAGCATTGCCATTGACGGTCCTTCCGGCGCGGGAAAGTCCACGCTGGCGAAAAAGCTGGCGGGGGAGTTTGGCTTCCTCTATGTGGACACCGGAGCTATCTATCGCACGGTGGGGCTGGCGGTGTACCGGCAGGGGATCTCCCCGGAGGACGCGGCGGCGGTGGCGGAGCTGCTGCCCCGGCTGAAGATCGGCATGAGCTATGGGGCGGACGGGTTGCAGCATATGTATCTCAACGGTGAGGATGTGACCGGGGATATCCGTCACCACGCGATCTCCGGTTACGCCTCGGCAGTGTCCGCTTTGCCGGAGGTGCGGGCATTTTTGCTGGAGATGCAGCGGAGCCTGGCACGGGAACACGACGTCATCATGGACGGCCGGGACATCGGAACGGTGGTGCTGCCCGACGCCGATCTGAAGATCTACCTCACGGCCGCGGCGGAGGATCGGGCCGGCCGACGGCTTTTGGAGCTGCGGGAGCGGGGAGAAGAGGCGGACTTCCAGCATATCCTTCAGGACGTGATGGAACGGGACCGCAGGGACAGTCTGCGGGCGGTGGCGCCGCTGCGCCAGGCAGAGGACGCGGTGCCGGTGGACACCACGGGCAAGAGCCTGGAGGAGAGCTTTCAGATGCTGGGGGCGCTGATCCGGGCGCGGCTGCGGGCCGGGGAGGAAACGGTATGAACAGGCTGTACGCGGCGGCCTACCCTGTGGTGTGGCTCTTCATGCGGATATTTCACCCCTGGAGGACGGAGGGAAGCGAGCACATCCCGGAGGGGGGGCTGCTGCTGTGCGGCAACCACACCTCGCTGGGGGATCCCCTCTATGTGGTGTTTGCCCTGGGCCGGCGCCGGCAGATCCATGTAATGGCAAAGGATGAGATCATGCACTGGCCGGTGCTGGGGTGGCTGCTGAAAAAGGTGGGCGTCATCGGTATCAAGCGGGGCCGGGCGGATGTGGCGGCCATCAAGGAGTCCATGCGGGTGCTCCGGAACGGGGAACGGCTGCTCCTGTTTCCGGAGGGGACCCGGGTGAAGGAGGGCCAGATCTCCGAGGCCCATACCGGCGCGGCCATGTTTGCCACCCGCGCCGGCGTGCCCATACTCCCCATGTACATCGACCCTAAAAAGCGGCTGTTCCGAAAGACGCTGGTGCGCTTTGGCGAGCCCTACCAGCCGGAATATGAGGGGCGCAAGGCCAGCCCGGAGGACTACCGACGCATCGCGGACGATTTGATGGACCGTATCCGGGCGCTGGGGGAGGCGGGACAATGAAGGTCCTGCTGGCGAAGTCCGCCGGCTTTTGCTATGGCGTGCGCCGGGCGGTGGAGCTGGCGGAGACGGCGGCGGCCAGGGGCCCGGTGTTCCTGCTGGGCCATATCACCCACAACGACCATGTGATCCGGCATCTGGAGGACATGGGCGCGGTGACGGTTTCGGCGCCGGAGCAGGCGCCGGAGGGGGCGGCGGTGCTGATCCGGGCCCACGGGGAGCCGGACGAGGTATACCGCCGTCTGAAGGAGCGGCACTGCGTCATTCTGGACGCCACCTGCCCCAATGTGACCCGCATCCATGACATCGTCCGCCGGGCGGAGGAGCAGGGCAGGGTGCCGGTGGTCATCGGTGAGGCGGGGCACCCGGAAATCATTGGGATAGCAGGAAGCACCAGGCACGGGATCGTGGCGGAGGACTGGACGGCCCTGGAACAAATCTTGACGGAACAGCCGGAATTATGTCGTCTTCCGCTGACATTTGTGTCCCAAACCACGGCGATTCGGGCTGCGTGGGAAAAAATCGTTGAAAACGCGAAAAAAGTGTGTACAAACGCAGAATTTTTTGATACAATATGTGGTGCTACGTCCAAGCGTCAAACAGAGGCGGCAGCGTTGGCCGGCCGGTGTGACGGTATGCTCGTCATCGGAGACCCCAAAAGCTCCAACACCAGACGGCTGACTCAATTGTGTGCCCGGAGCTGCCCCATCGTCGTACAGGTGGAGCGGGGAGACGACATTCCTGAGGAGAAGCTTTGCCGCGTAAAGACGCTTGGGGTCACTGCCGGCGCGTCCACGCCGGAGTGGATAATAAAGGAGGTCTGCAGCAAAATGAGCGACGAAACTATGGAGATTGAACAGTCCTTCGCGGAGATGCTGGAGGAGTCGTTCAAAACTTTGAATACGGGGGATAAGGTCACTGGTACTGTTGTCGCCATCACGCCGACGGAAGTACAGGTCGAGCTGGGCATCAAGTATCCAGGCTATATCCCGCTGTCCGAGTTGAGCGACGATCCTGACGTGAAAGTCGAGGACATTGCCAAGGTGGGCGAGGAGATCGAGAGCTATGTCATGCTGGTCAGCGATCGGGACTGCATGGTGAAGCTGTCCAAGAAGCGCCTGGACGCCGCCAAGAACTGGGAAGCCATTGAGAACGCCGTGGAGAGCAAGGAAGTGCTGGAGGGTATCATCACGGAGGAGAACAAGGGCGGCCTGGTGGCCAACGTGAAGGGCATCCGGGTGTTCATCCCCGCGTCCCAGTCCGGCCAGCCCCGGGGCGCCGATCTGTCCACCATGGTCAAGACCCGTGTGCGGCTGCGTATTACAGAGGTGAACCGGGCCCGCCGCCGTGTGGTGGGTTCCATCCGCGCTGTGGCCGCTGAAGCCCGCGCCGCCGCCGCCGCTGAGGTGTGGGCCAACATCGAGGTGGGCAAGCGCTACACCGGCACCGTCAAGAGCCTGACCTCTTATGGCGCGTTTGTGGACATCGGCGGCGTGGACGGCATGGTCCATATCTCCGAGCTGTCCTGGTCCCGCATCAAGAATCCCTCCGAGGTAGTCTCTGTGGGGGATGAGGTGGAGGTCTATGTGATCTCCTTCGACCCGGAGAAGAAGAAGATCTCTCTGGGCATGAAGGACCACAGCCAGGAGCCCTGGACTGTGTTCACAGGCAAGTATTCCGTGGGCGACGTCGCCACCGTGAAGGTGGTCAAGCTGATGAACTTCGGCGCCTTTGCCGAGATCGTCCCCGGCGTGGACGGCCTGATCCACATCTCCCAGATCTCCGCCGACCATCGTGTGGAGAAGCCCAGCGACGAGCTGAGCGAGGGCGAGACCGTGGACGCCAAGATCATCGCCATCGACGAGGAGCACAAGAAGGTATCCCTGTCCATCCGCGCCCTGGCGGCAAAGCCCCAGGCTCCCGCAGCGGAGGAAGAAAAGCCCGAAGAGCCTGAAAAGCCCGAAGAGCCCGAAGCGCCTGAAGAGGCGGAGGAGGAAGCTCCCGCGGAGGAGTAAGCTCCGTGGCAAATAGAAAAAGCGATGGGAGGGACTTCG
>CAZUWQ010000024.1:0-2525 GCA_964624195.1 uncultured Oscillospiraceae bacterium
GGCTGGAGGCCATGGGCTTCGGCGGCCTGCCGGTGTGCATGGCCAAGACCCAGTATTCCCTGTCCGACGACCCGTCCAAGCTGGGCCGTCCGGAGGGCTTCACCGTCACCGTGTCCAAGGCGAAGGTGTCCGCCGGCGCGGGCTTCGTGGTAGTCCAGACCGGAGATATTATGACCATGCCGGGTTTACCAAAAGTACCGGCGGCGGAGAAGATCGACGTGGACGAGAACGGCGTTATCAGCGGGCTGTTCTGAACTGTCCTATGCCTCGACAGGAGGAGAAGCGGCGGGAGATAGTATGATGAAAAACCGGGAGACTTATCAATATGACTTGCTGAAACGTCTGGCCTTCAACCGCTTCGGCGGTACGGAGGACGAGCTGCGGGCGGCGGAGCTGCTCCGGGACGAGATCAGCGCCCTGGGCGGTGAGGGCCGACTGATGCCCTTTGAGATCCCGGCCTATGAGATCCAGCGGTGCGCCCTCACGGTGACGGCCCCTTTCATCCGGGAGATCGACTGCCTGGCCTGGGGGCATTCCGGCCAGCTGCCGGAGGGGGGCGTGGAGTCGGCCCTCCGCTATATCGAGCTCAATACCCCCGCCGCGTTTCAGGCGCAGGGGGAACTGTCCGGCTGCGCCGTGCTGGTCAACAGCCTGGACTTTGACCTGTACCGGGAGCTGGTGAAACGCCACGCGGCGGCCATCATTGAGATCAGCGCGGACAAGTGGTACCGCACCGCCGAGAGCACCGATCTGCTCCCCCTGGAGATGCGGCCTGTCTATTTGGCGGCGGGCCGGGTCCCGGTGTTCAGCATCCGGGCCCATGATGCCGCCGCCATGAGGAAGGATGGAGCAAAGACGGTCAGGCTGGAGCTGCGCCAGACATCCTTCACCCGCGCCTCCCACAATGTGCTCGCCACCATCCGGGGGACGGAGAATGCCGACGAGTGCGTGGTGCTCACCGCCCATTACGACAGCGTGGCTGTGGGCGACGGGGCCTGGGACAACGCCAGCGGCGCGGTCACCCTCATGTATCTCTACGCTCACTTTCTGGAGCATCCGCCAAAACGGACCATGCGCTTTATCTGGTGTGGCTCGGAGGAGCAGGGATTGTTGGGCAGCAAGGCCTATGTGGAGAAGTATGAGGCGGAACTGGCCTCGGTGCGGATGTGCTTTAACTTTGATATGTGCGGTACGGCGCTGGGGGACAACTGCGTCGACGTCGCCGGCAGCGAGGAGCTGGAAGAACTGGTCCGGCGGCTCTGCGGGGAAGCGGGCTATGTGGCCGCTGTCAACCGCTTTGTGGACAGCAGCGATTCCGCGTCCTTTGCCGACAAGGGCATCCCCGCCGTGTGCCCCAGCAGGGGCCACTGGACGTCCACCGAGTTCCACACCCGCTATGACCGAATCGACCCCATCAGCGCCGAGAAGCTCTTGGAAATGGGGGAGTTTTCGGCGTTCCTCATTGGGTATTTTGTCAATGCGGAGACCTTCCCCGTTCCGCGGGAGATGCCGGAGGATATGCGGGAGCGGCTGGACAGCTGTTTCTATCGAAAGGAGCTGGCGGAGCTGGAGCAGGAGCGTATTTTGAGCATTTTGTCCGACCTGGGTCTGCCGGTGGACGATGAGGCGCCCCAGGTCACCCAAATGACCCGCGAGGAGGACGGGGAGCCCTATGACGTGTGGTCGGTGGATCAGGCGGGGCGGCGGATGATGCTGAAAAAGGCCAAGGAGCGGGAGCTGGACGTATACCGGGACTTCCTGTCCCACGGCCCCGCCTACGCGCCCCGGCTCTATGGAACCACCTCAAGGCCCGATGGGGACTATATTCTCATGGAGCGGGTGGAGGGGGAGAACCTGCAGAAGTGCAACCGGTCCAGACTGAAGCTGGCGCTGGACGCCATCATTGAGATGCAGCGGGAGTATTGGAACGCGCCGCTGACCGACCGGGGCTGTCCCTATGCCGACAGCATGGCCGACCGCGCAGCCCGCATGGACTACCTGCCCGACCCGGACCTAGTACGGGTCTATCAGTCCTTCCTCAGCGACTGCGCCGCCGTGCCCAAAACCCTGTGCCACGACGACCTGCTGCCCTTCAACGTGCTGGTATCGCCCGACCGTGCGGTGCTCATCGACTGGGAGGCCGCGGGCATCCTCCCCTATCCCACCTCCCTGGCCCGCCTCATCGCCCACGGCACCGACGACCCGTCCGACTTTTTCTATATGACCCGGGAGGACAAGGCTTTTGCTATGGAGTATTACTACGAGCACCTGATCCACCCGCAGGGGATTCCCTATGAAGACTATCGCCGGAGCATGGAGCTGGCCCTGTTCTACGAATACTGCGAGTGGGTCTTTGTGGGCAACAAATACGGCAATACGGAGACCGATCACTATAAGCGCTATCTCCCCCTGGCGAAAGCAGAGGCCCAGAGGCTGATCGACCAGGGGCTGGTGTGATCGGTTGGGACAGAGAAAGGCCCGCTCTCGGCTGAGAGCGGGCCTTTCTCTGTCGAAGAACCTGCCGG
>CAZUWQ010000024.1:2625-10009 GCA_964624195.1 uncultured Oscillospiraceae bacterium
TTGTCGTTGCCGTCGATGTAGGGGCTGCCGTATTCCTCCACGGCGTACAGGCCGGTGTCCTCATCATAGCGGAATACGCCGGTCTTGTAGTTGGAGAAGGGGACGGTGACGGTGTTGGCGGCAAGGCCGTCCTGGGGCGTGCCGTCCTCCGTGAATTCCATCTCGTAGCTGTAGCCGTCCCTGTGGGAGCCCAGCAGCTGATCCCGCTCCCGCAGTATGGTCTCAATGGCCTCGCCGGAGGTGAGCAGGGAGTGCTCATAGGCGTAGTGCTGGCCGGCGATCCGGTCCCGATCCCGCCAGAACACCCCGGCCTGGGTGGAGGAGTAGTAGCCGTTGACCCCGTCCACGGTGGTCAGACCCAGACTGGCCTTGGTCTCGTAGAATTCCGGGCTGCCCCCGGCGTGGATATACAGCGCGTCGTGGCCCTGGGCCAGTTCCCAGTAATACTGCCGGGCGGAGCGCACCGAGCCGATGAGACCCACGGTGGAAGGGTCCTGATACAGCGCCAGCATCCGGGTGATGCCGCCCTCCGCCAGCACCTCATAGATGATGTCCGCCTGGCTGTTGCCCTGCTGGGGCAGGGCCTGCTTCAGGTTGTTGAGCATGATGGCCGCCGGTTTCTGCCCGGACAGATCGACGTCGGTGGGCAGGCCGGTGAGGGGGTTGAAAAACTCCGGCGTGGGCTCCGGTGTGGGCTCCGGCGTTGGTTCCGGCGTGGGGGCGGGCGCGGCTGAGTGAGAGGGGGACTGGGACGGGTCGGCGCTCACCTCCGCCTCCGGGCTGCCGCAGGCGGCGAGACCCAGCAGAAATATCAGGGTGAGGGACAGGCAGACGACACGTTTCATGGCTTGACCTTCTTTCTGACCGTGTGGAAGGGCTGGATGCGTGATTTTTCCAGTTCATTATACCAACCGTGTTTGATCCGGTCAAGCCCGCCGTTGGGACGGAAAAAGTTTTCATTGCGCCCGGCGGCGAGATAGCATATAATAATATAATACGACTGCGAGCGGTGGCGGGACCAGCGCTGCGGAGACAGGCCGGATAGAGGTTTACATGACGGATATGACGGAGGAGGAGCCTGAGATGGAAGTGCCTGTGCCCCAATTTTGCCAGACGCTTGGCCCGCTGGGACTGGACATCGCCCCGGCGGGGGACTGCGGGTTCGAGGAGCTGGTGGATGCCTACCGGGACCGCCTGACGGAGGGGGCGGGACCGGTCCACATCAACTGCATGAGCACCATGGCGGAGTGCCGGGCGTCGCTGCTGGCGGTCCGGGAGGCGGGCCGCGGCCCGGTTTGGGTGTCCTGGGCTGTGGACGAGGACGGGGAGTCCTATACCGGCGTGCATATGCTGGCCGCCCTGTTCGTGGCGGAGGGCATGGGGGCGGCGGCCTTCGGGCTGACCTGCCGGCGTCCGCGGGCGGAGCCGCTGCTGGCCCAGCTGGCCCTCCACGCGGCGGTGCCGCTGTTCTCCGTCTGGGACGGGGTGGTGGAGCCCTATGCCTACGCGCCCGTCCGGCGCGACCCGGATATGCTGCCCTGTGCCACCGGCACCGCCCCCTGCTTTGTCACCCGGACGGTGGACGTGGGGGAGGAGCTGCGGTGCGGCCCGGACCTGCTGGAGGACATCATCGCCGCCGAGGACCACCCGGTGGGGGCGGTGAAGATCGCCATTTTGGAGCCGGACGACGTGGACATTTTCGCCCAGCATCAGTACGCGGTGCGGGAGGCTCTGTGCCTCTGGTCCGACGTGCCCGAGCTGCTGGAGGCGGCCCTGCGGGTATATCAGGGCCGGGCCTTTTACGACGGCACCGGCGAGCTGGACCGGTCGGCGCTGGACCGGATGAGCCAAAAATACGGCCTCATTGTGCTGTAGCTTGAAAAGCGGACAAGCTGTGTGGGGCCGCTTGACGGCTTGCGCCGCCTCCGCCTGTATGAGTCTACAGAGGGAGAAGCCCGGGAGCGCGGCCTGACCGTGACCATATCTTTTGACCGGGAGTGACAAAGCATGATCCTGTCCATCGACGAAGTGAACGATATTTTAGACGAGGTATACGAGGAATTCCCCCAGGGGCTGTTTGAGGAGCTGAACGGCGGCGTCCTGCTGCTGGAGGAGGCTCTGCCCGACCCGGAGGCCGGGGAGGACGTGTATATCATGGGGGAGTATTGCTGGGACGAGCTGGGCCGGTATATCAACATCTACTACGGCTCCTTCGCCGCCCTGCTGTTCGACGAGCCGGAGTCCGTGTGGCGGGAGGAGCTGCGCGCCACCCTGCGCCATGAGCTGACCCACCATGTGGAGGGCCTGGCGGGGGAGCGGAGCCTGGAGTACAAGGACTCCGCCCAGCTGGACGCCTTCCGCCGCGGCGAGGACTGGACAGAGGACGGGGAATGAGGTATAATCGGAGAAAAGAGCCGGAAAACCGGCGATAAAAGGAGAGACAGCCATGAAGACCATCACCTATCAGCCCCAGGGGGTTTGCTCCCGGCTCATGGAGATCGACGTGGAGGGCGACGTGATCCGGGCCGTCCGCGTCAAGGGCGGCTGCAACGGCAACCTGCAGGGCATTTCCTCCCTGCTGGTGGGCATGACGGTGGACGACGCCATCCAGCGTCTGGAGGGCATCCACTGCGGACCCCGCCCCACCTCCTGCCCCGACCAGCTGGCCCAGGCGCTGAAGCAGGCGTAGCTGTTTTCTGAAGACCGGCCAGAGCGGGACGACGGGAAGAAAGCTCGTGTGAAAGAGGGGCCCGGGAGGGGCGCCTTTCGCGTGGGCTCAAACCAAGCTTTGAGCTTTTCTGGACGTTCAAAATTTACGTCCGCCTGTCGAAAAGATAGTTTCGACAGGCGGAAACAGCGCCGGAGCTTCCGTCTGGAAGCTCCGGCGCTGTTTTATAGCTGTTTCACATATCGCAGATCCACGCAGACGGCGCCGTGGGGAAAGGGGATGTCGGCGTGGGTGCCGTCCCAGGCGAAGCCGTGGGCGGCGTAGAAGCGGCGGGCCTTTTCGTTTTCCCGGAGGACAAAGACGAAGGCGTTTTGGAAGCCGTCCGCCTTCAGCCGCCGCAGGGCCTCCTCAAACAGCAGGCCGCCGCAGCCTCGGCCCCGCTCCGCCGGATGGGTGTAGAAGGAGGCGATCTCGCCCCAGTCCTCGTAGCCGGCGTTATCGAACCGGCACGCCTCGCCGGGGTTGTAGTTCACCCTCCGGGCGGGGCAGTAGTTGAGGCAGGATACGGGGGTATCGCCGCGATAGAGCAGCAGGCCGTGGACGCCGCTGCCCGTCTCGTAGTTTGCGCGGAACACCGGGACCCAGCGGTCATCGGTGATCTCGGCGTCCAGATAGTCCTGGGGCACATGGCCCGCATAGGTGTCCCGCCAGCCCAGAGCGTGGATCAGGGACATGGCCTGAAAATGCTCCTCGGCCACCGCGTCCACAAAGCGCAGGGCGTCCATATCAGTCCGCCCCCACGCCCGCGGGGACCCGCCCGTCTTCTGGCCGACGGGCCAATGCCTTGGCGTTGGCCAGCATGAGCTTGATGCGGTTCTCCTGATTTACCTTGGTGGCGGAGGGGTCGTAATCGATGGCCACGATATTGGAGTTGGGGTAGTCGTCCTTCAGCCGGCGGATCATGCCCTTGCCCACAATGTGGTTGGGCAGACAGCCAAAGGGCTGGGCGCACACGATGTTGTTGGTGCCGGAGTGGATGAGCTCCAGCATCTCGGCGGTGAGCAGCCAGCCCTCGCCCATCTTGTTGCCGTCGTTGAGATAGCCGTGGACCAGGCGGTGCAGGTCGTCAAAGGTGCCGGGGGCGCGGAAACGGCCGGAGGCGTTCAGCGCGTCGATCATGTCCTGCTGGCACTTCTCCATGTACCCCATGCCGATGGAGCACACCAGGCGTTTCAGCGGATTTCCGCCGAACATATCCACGTCGGACACCCGGTTATAGAACTTGAAGATCATGAAGTCGGCCAGACCGGGCACCACCGGCTCCGCCCCCTCGGACAGCAGAAACTGTTCCAGCTGGTTGTTGCCCAGAGAGGAGAACTTGATGTAGATCTCCCCCACGACGCCCACCCGGACCTTTTCCTCCCCGGTGACGGGGATGGCCTTGAAGTCGCCGCAGATGTCGTCGAAGATGGCCCGCATCTGTCCGCGGCTCATGCCCTTGCCCTGCTGGAAGCCGTTCACCAGCCGTTCCTGCCAGCGCCGCACCATGCGGTCGGTGTCGCCGGCGTTGACCTCATAGGGCCGCACCTGGTTGGACACGTTCATGATCAGATCGCCGTACATCATGCCGTAGACGAGCCTGCGGATGATGCCAAGAGAAATTTTGAAGCCAGGGTTGCGCTCCAGACCGAAGGAGACGGAAATGACCGGAATATACTCCATCCCCGCCTTTTTCAGCGCCTTGCGCAGCAGGTGGATGTAGTTGGACGCCCGGCAGCCGCCGCCGGTCTGTGTGATGAGCAGGGCCACCTTGTGCGGGTCGTAGCCGCCGTTTTTGATGGCGTCCATCATCTGCCCGATGACCAGCAGGGCGGGGTAACAGGTGTCGTTGTGGACGTATTTCAGCCCCTCGTCCACCACGGCCCGCCCCTCGTTGTTCAGCTGATCCACCTTGTAGCCCTCCAGCTCCAGCAGCTTGCGGAACATCCCAAAGTGGATGGGCAGCATCTGCGGCATGAGCAGGGTGTACTCCTTTTTCATCTCTTTGGTGAACAGGAGCCGTCCCGTCTTGTCGTATTTCAGCTTTGCCATGAGTCATGCCCCCCTTTCCCGCGGCGCCTGAGCCGCGGCGCGCTTCCGGGCGTCCATGGCGGCCATGAGAGAGCGCACGCGGATCTTCACCGCGCCCAGGTTGGAGATATCGTCGATCTTGAGCTGGGTATACAGCTTGCCGCCGTCCTCCAAAATGGAGCGCAGCTCGTCGGTGGTGATGGCGTCCACGCCGCAGCCGAAGGACACAAGCTGGATCATCTCCATGTCCGGCTGGGTACACACATACCGGGCGGCGTTGTACATCCGGGCGTGGAAGGTCCACTGGTTGAGCACGGTGCGGGGTGCCTTGCCCATGGCGCCGGCCAGCGCGTCCTCCGTGACCAGCACGAAGCCGAAGGAGGTGATCAGGTCGTTGATGCCGTGGTTGATCTCCGGGTCCATGTGGTAGGGCCGGCCCGCCACCACCATAATGGGGTGGCCGTGCTCCCGGGCAAACCGGATATACTCCTGGCCCACACGCCGCACGTCCTCCCGGAAGGCGTGGTAGGCGGCGTAGGCCGCCCGGACGGCGGCGGCGGTCTCCCTCCGGGGCACGCCGAACTCCCGCTCAAACAGTTCCCCGGCCTTCTTCTCAAGATCCTTGGGCCGGTGCAGGCCCAGATTGGGGTTCAGGTATTTGACGTCCTTCAGGGCGGGGATGTTGGCGCCGATGAGGTCGGGATAGTAGGCCACCACCGGGCAGTTGTAGTGATTGTCCGAGATATGCTCGTCGAAATTGTAGGACATACAGGGATAGAACACGCAGTCCACTCCCTGCTCCAGCAGGGCCATCACATGGCCGTGGAGCAGCTTGGCGGGATAGCATACCGTGTCCGACGGGATGGTGCGCTGGCCCTTGATGTACAGTTTCCGGGAGGATTCGGGGGACAGGACCACCTCGAAGTTCAGCCGGGTGAACAGCTCAAACCAGAAGGGCATATTCTCATACATATTGAGGCCGAAGGGAATGCCCACCCGGCCCCGGGAGCCGTCGCCGCGGCCCTTGCCTGAGAGGGAGCGGAGCTTTTCATACTTGTATTTCATCATGTCGGGCAGCTCTGCCTTGACGCCCCCCAGGGGGCGGGAGCACCGGTTGCCCGAAATGAAGCGCCGCCCGCCGTCAAAGCTGTTGACGGTGAGGGAGCAGTGGTTGGTGCACAGGTTGCAGGTCACCGGCCTGGCGGTGTGGGTAAAGTTCTTCAGCTCCTCCGCCGTCAGCAGCTGGGACCGGTCCAGCCCCAGGTCCCGGACAGACAGGGCGGCGCCGAATGCGCCCATGATGCCGGCAATGGTGGGCCGGGTCACATTACGGCCCAGCTCCTGCTCAAAGGCCCGGAGCACCGCGTCGTTATAGAAGGTGCCGCCCTGGACCACGATGTTCTGCCCCAGCTCGTCGGCGGAGGACATACGCAGCACCTTGTAGATGGCGTTTTTCACGATGGAGATGGACAGGCCGGCGGAGATGTCCTCCACCGAAGCGCCGTCCTTCTGGGCCTGCTTCACGCTGGAATTCATGAACACGGTGCACCGGGAGCCCAGATTCACCGGCTTGCGGGTGAACAGCCCCAGCTTGGCAAAGTCGGCAATATTGTACCCCATGGCCTTGGCGAAGGTCTCGATGAAGGAGCCGCAGCCGGAGGAACACGCCTCGTTGAGCATGATGGAGTCCACGGCGCCGCCCCGGATCTTGAAGCACTTCATGTCCTGGCCGCCGATGTCGATGATGAAGTCCACCTTTGGGTCGAAGTGGGCGGCGGCCCGGTAGTGGGCCATGGTCTCCACCAGCCCCAGGTCGCAGCGGAAGGCGTTTTTGATCAGGTCCTCGCCGTAGCCGGTGACGCCGGCGCCCTTGATGGTCACCCGGCCGCCGCACAGGGCGTAGATCTTTTCCAGCTGCTCCCGGACGATGGCCACCGGGTTGCCCTGGTTGGAGTGGTAGTAGGTATAGAGGAGCCCGCCGTCCGGGGCGATAAGGGCCAGCTTTGTGGTGGTGGAGCCGGCGTCGATGCCCAAAAAGGCGTCGCCGGTATAGGCGTTGATGTCCAGCTCCGGCGGACGGTTGGCGTTGTGCCGGGCGCAGAACGCGTCGTACTCCTCCCGGGACTCAAAGAGTGGGGGCGCGGTGTCCACCGCGGCGGAGTTGTCCACGCTTTTCTCCAGCAGCTCCAGGGCCCGCTCGAAGGGGATCGCCTCATAGTCTCCGGAGCACAGGGCGGCGCCCATAGCGGCGAAGCAGTCTCCGTCCTCCGGGAAAATGGCGTGTTCCTCGTCCAGCTGCAGCGTGTCCACAAACCGCTCCCGCAGGCCCATGAGGAAGTGGAGCGGCCCGCCCAGAAACACCAGCTTGCCCTTCAGCTCCCGGCCCTGGGTGAGGCCGGCCACCGTCTGGTCCACCACCGCCTGGAAGATGGAGGCGGCCACGTCCTCCTTCCGCCCGCCCTGGTTCAGGATGGGCTGGATGTCGCTCTTGGCGAACACGCCGCAGCGGGAGGCGATGGGGTAAATTTTCTCATGGCGCAGGGCAAGCCGGTCCAGCTCGTCCCCGGTGACGTTCATCAGCGTGGCCATCTGGTCGATGAAGGCGCCGGTGCCGCCGGCGCAGGAGCCGTTCATCCGCTCCTCCAG
>CAZUWQ010000025.1:0-9989 GCA_964624195.1 uncultured Oscillospiraceae bacterium
GTGCGCCCCGGCGGAAAATCCGCCGGGGCGCGGCCCCATGCTATTCAGATCCCAGCTTTTCCAGCGCCGCACGGGCGGACAACTGCTCGGCCTCTTTTTTTGTGCGGCCGCGGCCGCGGCCTACCACCTCGCCGTCCACCGACGCTTCCATCACGAAGACGCGGGCATGGTCCGGGCCCAGCTCGTTCACCAGGCGGTAGGTGACGCTTTGGCCGGGGCTGCGCTGCACCAGCTCCTGAAGGCTGGTCTTGTAGTCCCGGTCCACGGACTTCTCCCGCTCCTTGTTCAGAATGAAGTCCCCTATGATGCGCCGCACGGCGTCCAGCCCGCCGTCCAGGTAGACGGCGGCCAGAGTGGCCTCGGTAGCGTCCGCCAAAATGGAGGGCCGGTCCCGGCCTCCGCCGGCGTCCTCCCCCCGGCCCAGGCGCAGATGGCGTCCCAGGTCCAGGGCAAGAGCCACCTCATACAGGCTGTCCTCACACACCAGGGCGGCCCGGGCGCGGGTCAGTTCCCCCTCCGGCATATCCGGATGCTCGTGGAACAGGTACTCCGCCACCACCATGCCCAGCACCGAGTCGCCCAAAAATTCCAGCCGCTCATTGCTGGTCACGCCGGACGCCCGGTGCTCGTTAGCGTAGGAGCTGTGGGTCATGGCGTGCGCCAGCAGCTTCGGGTCCCGAAAGTGATAGCCTAAATTTTCCTCCAGCTCCTTCATCCCTTACCTCCAAAGCAGAAAGCCCCGCGCCGCGGGGCTTTCTTCCTGTCCTCCGAAATCTGATCAGATATCCAGGTGGTCCTGCATATATTTGTACAGATCACCCACGGTGACGATGGAGGTGATGTCATCATCCTCCATCTCCTCCATGCCGAACTCCTCCTCCAGCGCCATGGACAGCTCCACCAGATCCACAGAATCGGCGCTCAAGTCGTCTACAAAGGCGGTGTCTTCGGTAATGCTGTCGGCGTCCACGCCAAATTGTTCGGCAATCACTGCGCGCAGTTTCTCATACATGATAAATGCAGCTCCTTTTTGTTTGCTTTTCGCAAACAACATAATAGGGACTTCCAAGCCGCCTGTCAATAGTTTTTTTGACAAATCACAGCTTTTACTCCGGCTCTTTCCCGTCATCCCCCGCGATTTTTGCCGGAAGCCGCATATAGGGAATATTTTCCGTAATGCCCTCGATGATGCCGGACTTCTTGAACTCTACCGCCTGGCGGATGGCGTTTTTCATGGCATAGGCGTCGGACGAGCCGTGAGCCTTGATGACGGGCTTGGAGATGCCCACCAGAGCGGTGCCCCCCACCTCGCCGGCGTCCATGAGCTTTTTGAATTGACTGATGCCGTTCTTCACCAGCAGGGCGGCCAGCTTGCTCTTCAGGTTTTTCATGAACATCTTTTTGAGCTCCCGGCCCACAAACAAACCGGTGCCCTCCATAGTCTTGAGGAAGATGTTGCCGGAATAGCCGTCGCTGACGATCACGTCCACGGCGCCCTCCACCGCCTCACGGGCCTCCACGTTGCCCACGAAGTTCAGACGGCCTTCATCCCCGGCCTTTTGCAGCAGCCGGTACGCCTCCCGCTGCAGCTCGGTGCCCTTGGACGGCTCCGCCCCGATGTTCAGAAGGCCCACCTTGGGCTCCGGACGGCCCAGCACCCGCTCGGCGTAATAGCTGCCCATAAAGGCGAACTGGAGCAGAAATTCCGGGGTACACTCCGCCGTGGCGCCGCAGTCCACCAGCACCGCGCCGCCGCCCCCGGTAGGCACCACAGGGGCCATGGCCGCCCGGCGGATGCCCTTGATGCGCTTTGCCACCAGCGTGGCGCCGGACAGCAGAGCGCCGGTGGAGCCGGCGGACACAAAGGCATCTCCCGCCCCCTCCCTCAGCAGATTCAGCCCCACCGTCAGCGAGGAGTCCTTTTTCTCCTTGAAGGCGGTGGCCGGGTTGTCGCACATCTCTACCACCTGGTCGGCGTGGGTGATCTCTACCCCGGCGGGCAGATCCGCCACGCCCGCCTCGTGGAGGACGGACAGGATCTCCTCCCCGCGGCCCACTAAAATGACCTCCGCGCCATACTCCTTTACCGCTTCCAGAGCGCCCAGCACCGGCGCCTTCGGGGCGTTATCGCCGCCCATCGCGTCCACGATGATCTTCATTGCCCTGGCCTCCTTATAGCTTCTCTCTCAGCGGCTCCAGCAGCTCCAGCGAGCGCCGCGACAGCTCCGCGTTTCTGTTCCGCTTGCCCTTTACCTTATGGTCCAGCCCCGGCATGATGCCAAAGTTGATGTTCATGGGCTGAAAATCGACCACGCTCTCGTTGCTGACATAGAGGGCCAATGCCCCGATGGCCGTCTCCTTGGGAAAGTCCAGCGGCGGCTGTCCCAACAGGCGCCGGGCCAGCTCCACCCCCGCCAGAAAGCCGGAGGCGGTGGACTCCACATAGCCCTCCACCCCGGTGATCTGCCCCGCGAAGCACACCCGCTCCTGACCCCGTACCCGGTAATAGCGGTCCAGCAGCCTGGGGGAGTCCAGATAGGTGTTGCGGTGCATCACGCCGTAGCGCGCATACTCCGCGTCGTGGAGGGCGGGGATCATGGAGAACACCCGCTTCTGCTCCCCCCACTTCAGATGGGTCTGAAAGCCCACGATATTGTACAGCGTGCCGTCCGCGTTGTCCCGGCGGAGCTGGACCACCGCGTAAGGCTCCTTCCCCGTCCTGGGGTCGGTCAGGCCCTTGGGCTTCAGAGGACCGAAGCACAAGGTCCGCTCCCCCCGCCGGGCCATCACCTCCACCGGCATACAGCCCTCAAAGACATACTTGTCCTCAAAGCCGTGGACCTCCGCCTCCTGGGCCGAGCACAGCTCCCGCCAGAAGGCCATGTATTCCTCCCGATCCATGGCGCAATTGATGTAATCCGCCGTCCCCTTGTCGTACCGGGAGGCAAACCAGGCGTGGTCCATGTCCACGCTCTCAGCTGTGACGATGGGGGCCGCCGCGTCGAAGAAATTCAGATAGCGGCTGCCGGGAAACAGGCCGGCGATCCGGTCGGACAGAGCCTGGGAGGTCAGCGGCCCGGTGGCTATGACCACGTCTCCCTCCGGTAGGTCTGTCACCTCGCCCTCCACCACGGCAATATTGGCGTGGCCCCGCACCGCCTCCGTCACCGCCCGGGAAAAGCCCTCCCGGTCCACCGCCAAAGCGCCTCCGGCCTCCACACGGGTGGCGTCCGCGCAGCGGAGGATCAGGGACCCGCACCGCCGCAGCTCCTCCTTCAGCAGCCCCACCGCGTTTTCCAGCTGGTCGGACCGCAGGGAGTTGGAGCACACCAGCTCGGCAAAGCCCGCGCTGTGGTGGGCGGGAGTCATCTTGTCCGGCTTCATCTCCCGCAGGGTCACGGACACCCCCCGCTCCGCCAGCTGCCAGGCCGCCTCGCACCCTGCCAGTCCGGCGCCGATCACTGTTGCTTTCATATCATCGTTCCTTATCTGTGCGGCCCACCGGATCGTCGAAAGTCAGCGATCCGGCACCGGGGCCACGCGCCTCATTCTCATAAAGCTGTCTTCTTCGTGGCGGTTTTTCTCACCGTCGTCTTCTTCGCGGTGGTCTTTCCGGCGGCGGGCTTCTTTTTCCCGCTCTCTCCGCCGGCGGCGGTATCCGTCTTTTTCCGGTAGCCGCCCCGCTTTTCCTCCGGGGTGAAGTTGGGACAGCTCTCATTGGCGCAGAAGGGCCGCTTGAAGCCCCGGCCCGACTTTTTGAACATGGTCTGGCCGCACACCGGGCAGTTGTCCTTCACCGGCACATCCCAGGTCATGAAGTCACACCGGCGCTCATCCCTGGCGGCGTTGAACTCACAGCCGTAATAGGTGTAGCCCCTCTTAGAGGTCTTTTTCAGAATGCGCCCCCCGCACTTGGGGCACTTGCCCGGCATCTCCACCACCAGCGGCTTGGTGAACTTGCACTCCGGCCAGCCGGGGCAGGCCAAAAACCGGCCGAACCGCCCGGATTTGATGACCATCTGTCTGCCGCACAGGTCGCACACCTCGTCGGACAGCTCCTCGGGCACCTTGATGCGCTCCCCGTCCAGGTCCTTCTCCGCCTTTTCCAGCTCCGCGGAAAAGCCGCCGTAGAAGTCAGCCAGCACCTGCTTCCACTGTACCTTCCCCGCCTCCACCTTGTCCAGTTGGCTCTCCATCTGGGCGGTGAACGCCGGGTCCACGATATCGGGAAACTTGTCCTTCATCAGCCCTGTGACCACCTCGCCCAAGGGGGTGGGCCGCAGGTTCTTCCCCTCCTTCACCACATACTCCCGGTCGGTGATGGTGGAGATGGTGGGCGCGTAGGTGGACGGGCGCCCAATGCCCTTTTCCTCCAGCGCCCGGATCAGCGTAGCCTCGGTAAACCGGGCCGGGGGCTGGGTAAAGTGCTGGTCAGGAGTCAGCCGGTCCAGTTTCAGCGCCTCTCCCTCCTTCAGGTCCGGGAGGGGGGACTGCAGGGGCTCCTCCTCGTCGTCCCGCCCTTCCTCATATACGGCGGTGAAGCCGTTGAACTTGATGGACGAGTGATTGGCCCGAAACTGGTAGCCCGCCGCCTCCACTTCGATCGTGACGCCGTCGTACACCGCCGCCGCCATCTGGCAGGCCAAAAAGCGGCTCCAGATCAGCTTGTACAGGCGGTACTGCTCCGAGGTCAGGTCCTTTTTGATCTGCTCCGGGGTCAGGTCCACATCTGAGGGCCGGATGGCCTCATGGGCATCCTGGGCGTTGCCCCTGGCCTTGAACCGCCGGGTCTTCTCCGGGTAGTACGCCTTGCCGTAGCGGCCCTCGATAAAGCTCTTGGCCGCCGACAGTGCCTCCTCGGACAGCCGCAGCGAGTCGGTACGCATATAGGTGATAAGGCCCACGGTGCCCTCCCCGGCGATATCCACGCCCTCATAGAGCTGTTGAGCGATGGACATGGTGCGCCGGGGCGTCATGTTCAGCTTACGGGACGCCTCCTGCTGGAGGCTGGAGGTGATGAAGGGCGGCGGCGGCGTCCGTTTTTTCTCCTGGCGCTTCACGGTTTTTACTGTGAAGGTCGATTGCTTCACAGCGTCTATCACAGCGTCAGCCTCATCCTTGCCGTTCAGCTCCATCTTCTTTTCCCGGCCGTAAAACTCTGCCTTGAAGCCGCCCACATTGGGGGCGATGCGGCTCAGGTCCGCGGTGATGGTCCAGTACTCCTTGGGGAGGAAGGCGCGGATCTCATCCTCCCGCTCCACCACCAGCCGGGTGGCCACGGACTGCACCCGCCCGGCGGACAGGCCCCGGCGGATCTTTTTCCACAGCAGAGGTGAGAGCTGATAGCCCACGATCCGATCCAGCACCCGGCGGGCCTGCTGAGCGTCCACCAGGTCCTGGTCGATCTCCCGTGGCGCGGCGATGGACTCTGTGACCACCTTGCGGGTGATCTCGTTGAAGGTGACCCGACAGGTCTTCTCCTCAGGCACCCCCAGCACCGCCTGCAGGTGCCAGGAGATGGCCTCCCCCTCGCGGTCAGGGTCGGTGGCGAGGTACACCCGCTCGCTGGCCTTGGCTGCCTTGCGCAGGTCCGCGATGATGTCCTCCTTGTCCTTGATCTCCTGGTAGTCCGGCTCAAAGGTGGTCACATCCACCCCCAGCTTGCTCTTGGGCAGATCCCGGATATGGCCCATAGACGCCTTCACCTGATATCCGGGACCTAAATATTTGGTGATGGTCTTGGCCTTGGCCGGCGACTCCACGATCACTAAGTTTTTCTTTGCCATACCTGATTACTCCATTTTCAATCTGACTGTCCCGCGGAACCGCTTTCCGCTCTCCTCGGTCACATAGCCCCGCAGCTGCAGCACCGTCAGCGCGGACAGCACCCGCCGGGCGGGCACCTGGGTCCGCTCCACGATGTCATCTGCGCGCAGGCTCTGTCCCTCGGCCAAAACCAGCAGGACTGTCTGCTGGTCATCCGACATGGAACTTTTGCATTCCTTCCAGTCAATATATTCTACCGGCCGGCCGTTGTCAACCACTTTTTCCTCCGTGACCGCGGCCGCCGTCCCGGGGGCCTCGCTCTTTTTCGGGGGCCTCGGCTCCCTGGGCGGCGGCGTCACCGCCGCCCCCTCCAGCCGCTGCTCCGTCACCCTGGGCTCCATCCGCGCCACCCGGCGCAGACGGTTGGGAAACCGATCGGTAAATTCGCACAATACGTCGTCGGCGCACAGGATCAGCTTGGCCGCGCCCTCCTGGATCAGCCGGTTCGTCCCCTCGCTGGAGGATGCGTTCCACGGGCCGGGCACCGCGAATACCTCCCGGTCCTGCTCCAGCGCGTGGTTCACGGTGAGCAGCGTCCCGCCCACGCGGCCGCTCTCCACCGCCACCACGCCCACAGACAGGCCGCTGATGACGCGGTTGCGCACGGGGAAATGGGCGCCCCTGTGTTCCGTCCCCGGCGGGTGCTCCGAGATCAGCGCGCCCACCGCGGCCACATCCGCGTAAAGATCCCGATGCTGCCTGGGATAGACCACGTCGATGCCGCCGGCCAATACGGAGACTACCGAGCCCCCTGCCCGCAGCGCGCCCCGGACCGCCGCCGCGTCGATGCCCTGGGCCATGCCGGACACCACCAGCGCCCCGTTGCGGGTCAACTCCATGGACAGCGCCGCCGCCGTCTGCACTCCATAGGGCGTGGCGTTTCTGGTACCCACGATGGCGATGGCCGCTTCCTCGTCAAAGGCGATGGGGCGGCCCTTCCAGTACAGCACCGGCGGCGGCTGATGGATGGCCGCCAGACGCTCCGGGTAGGCAGCGTCCTGCATGGTGAGGATGCGGATACCCAGCCGGTCACAGTCCCCCAACACCCGGTCCGCGCCGTCCAGAGACTTGTCCATCAGCGCCTGGACCGCCGCCTCCGGCAGGTCTCCGATCAGGCGGTATTCCTCCGGGTCGGAGAAATACGCCCCCTCCGGGGAGCCGAAATGCTGCAGCACCCGGAGCAGGTTCTGACCGGCCAGCCCTTTCCTGTTGGCAAGCCACAGCCAGTATTTCAGATTAGCCACCGTCCGGTCCTCCCTTCCGTTACCTCGCCATTTCCCACAGCACCACCGCGGCGGCCACCGCCGCATTCAGCGACTCGCAGCGTCGGGTCATGGGTATTTTTATCGTCCTTTCGCACAGGCGCAGCGCGTCCTCCGACACGCCGTGCCCCTCGCTGCCGATGATCACGCCGCTCCGGGACAGCGGCACCGTCCGCACATCCGCCGTATCCTCCCGCAGAGCCGTGGCGTACAGCGGAATGCCGGCTGCCTTCAGCCGCTCCGCCGTCTCCTCCAGCGTCTGCTCATAGACCGGCAGACGGAAAATGGCCCCCATGGTGGCCCGGACAGTCTTGGGGCTCCAGGGATCCGCGCAGCCGCCGCATAAAATCAATCCGTCCGCCCCAAAGGCGTCCGCCGTGCGCCAGATGGCGCCCACATTGCCCGGGTCCTGCACCCCGTCCAGTATCAGATAGCGGCTGCCAGCGGGCCGCTCCGGCATGGCTCCCACAGAGCCCCGGCACAAAAAGATGATCCCCTGGGGCGTCCTGGTATCCGCCACCGCCGTCAGCAGGCTGTCCGGCACCTCCACGATCCGAACGGCATCAGGCAGCGCCGGCAGCTCCAGTCCCTCCGCGCAGATGACGGTATCCACCGCCGCCCCCCATTGCAGGGCCTCCGCCAGCAGCTTGGGGCCCTCGCATACGAACAGCCCCGCCTCCCGGCGGGCGGGCCGCCTGGCGTTCAGTTTGCCCAGCCGGACCAGAAGGGGGTTGCTCCGGCTGGTGATCCGCTCCCGGCTCATTTCCCACACAGGGCGCTGATGTCCGAGTCCCGGCCCAGCACGATCAGCTTGTCCCCCGCGGCCAGCGCCCATTCCGCCCCCGGCGCCACGTTGATGTCCTGTCCCCGGCGCACCGCGATCACGTTGACGCCGAATTTGGCCCGCACGTCCAGCTCCCGGATGGTTTTTCCCGCCCAGCCGGCCGGCAGGTCCACCTCCACGATACCGTAGTCCGGCGACAGCTCGATAAAATTCAACACGTTGGACCGGGCCAGTCCCTGGGCTACATTGATGCCCATCTCATGCTCTGGAAAGATCACCCGGTCCGCGCCGATCTTCTCCAGCAGACGCCGGTGGACATGGCTCTGGGCCTTGCACACCACCTTGGGTACACCGGCCTCCTTCAGCCGCATGGTGATCAGCGCGCTGCTGCCCACGTCGTTGCCGATGGCTACCACCGCGCAGTCGTAATCCGCGATACCCAGCGCCTTCAGCACCGCCGGGTCCCGGGCGTCCCCCGCCACCGCGTGGGTCACCTGGTCGGACACATCCTGTACCAGGTCACGGTCCGTATCTATGGCCAGCACCTGGTTGCCCAGCTCGCACAACTCGATAGCCACGGCCCTGCCGAACCGGCCCAGGCCGATCACAACAAAGTTTTTCATGGCGACCTCCCTAACCTATCATCACGTTGGTCTCCGGGTAATTCAGCTTATCCCGCCCCCCGCTCCGGCCCAGAAAGGCCACGGAGAAGGACAGCACACCCACCCGGCCCAAATACATCAGCGCGATCAGCACCCCATGGGACAGCGGACTCAGCCCCGCCGTCACGCCGGTGGTCAACCCCACTGTGGCGATGGCCGACGCGCTCTCATAGGCCGCCGACAGGTAGGGTATCCCGTCCACCACGGCGATGACCATGGACGAGGCCACAAACAGCCCGCCCACCACCAGCACCAGCGTCAGCGCCCCCAGCACCTTCCGCTGGGGGATGGTCCGGCCTCGGAAGGTCACCCGCTCCCTGCCCCGCAGCCCCTCCCGCAGGGCCAGCAGCAGCACGCCGATGGTCACTGTTTTTAATCCGCCTGCCGTGGACCCGGAGGAGCCGCCCACCAGCATCAGCAGGATGCACATCACCTGGGACACGTCGGACAGCGCCCCCTGGTCCACCGTCGCAAAACCGGCGGTGCGCAGGGTCACCGACTGGAACAGAGCGTTCACTCCCTTCTGCCACACCGGCATGGAACCGAAGGTGGCCCCGTTCCGGAACTCCGCGCAAAAGAAGAAGACCGTGCCCCAGGCCAGCAGCGCCCCTGTGATCCAGATCACCATCTTGCTATACAGGGACAGCGCCCGGAAGGACCGCTTCTGTATGATCTCCTCCCACACGAAAAAGCCCAGGCCGCCGCACACCACCAGCACCGACACCGTCAGCAGGACCACCGGGTTTCCGCTGTAGGTGGACAGACTGCCCGCGCCCTCCTGCCCCAGCAGATCAAAGCCGGCGTTGCAGAAGGCGGAGACGGAGATAAATATCCCCTTCCAGATGGCCCCAAACCCATACCGGGGCGCGAAGCAGGCGGCCAAGACAGCCGCGCCGCATCCCTCCAGTAAAAAGGTGATCTTCAGCGCGTGCCGGACCACCCGGACCACGTCGCTCATATCGTTCAGATTGAAGGCGGAGACCATCATCAGCCGCTGGGACAAGCTGGGTCGGCGCCGCACCATCAGCCCTACGCAGAAGATCAGCGTCATAAAGCCCAGACCGCCCAGTTGGATCATCAGCAGGATCACCGCCTGCCCAAATACCGTCCAGCCGGTCAGGGTGTCCACCAGCACCAGCCCGGTGACGCAGGTGGCCGATGTAGCGGTAAACAGGGCGGTCAACAGCCCGCAGCTCGTCCCGTCCGCCGAGGCGCAGGGCAGCAGCAGCAACAGCGTGCCCACCAGGATGATCCCCCCAAAGGACAGGGCGATCACCCGCGTTGCCCGCACGGGCCGTCTTTTCCGCTTCATGGTCCTGGTCTCACCTTCTTGTGACCGAATGCGCAAAAGCATACCGGCAGACCCTGCCGGTATGCTTTTGCGGTTTTAATCGGAAATCGGTTTCATCGTCGGGAACAGCAAAACCTCCCGGATGGAGTCGTTGTTGGTCAGCA
>CAZUWQ010000026.1:0-9852 GCA_964624195.1 uncultured Oscillospiraceae bacterium
CCAGGACGGACCAGTCGTGCTCCAGAACGTAGGTCTGTACCGGCTGGCGGTTGGCGGGGGGCTCCTCGATGATGGACATATCCCGGATGCCGCTGAGGGCCATGTTCAGAGTGCGGGGGATGGGGGTGGCGGACAGGGTGAGCACGTCCACCTGTTTGGATATCTCCTTGAGCCGTTCCTTGTGGGTGACGCCGAAGCGCTGCTCCTCGTCCACCACCAGCAGGCCCAGATTTTTGAATTTGACGTCCTTCTGCAGCAGCCGGTGGGTGCCGATGAGCACGTCCACCGAGCCGTTTTCCACCGCGGCCAGCGTCTGCCTGATCTGGCTGCCCGTGCGGAAGCGGGAGATGACCTCAATATTTACCGGGTACTTGGCAAAGCGGCTTTTGGCGGTGAGGTAGTGCTGCCGGGCCAGCACGGTGGTGGGCACCAGGATGGCGGCCTGTTTGCCGTCCAGCACACACTTCATCACCGCCCGCAGCGCCACCTCCGTCTTGCCGTAGCCCACGTCGCCGCACAGGAGGCGGTCCATGGGCCGGGGGCTCTCCATGTCCCGCTTGATCTCGGCCACGGAGCGAAGCTGGTCCTCGGTCTCCTCATAAGGAAAGTCGTCCTCAAACTCCTTCTGCCAGGGAGAGTCGGGGGAGAAGGCGTACCCCGGCTGGCGCTGGCGCTGGGCGTAAAGCTGGATCAGGCCCTTTGCCAGGTCCTTGACGGCTGCGCGGGCGCGGCTTTTGGCCCTCTCCCAGTCCGCGCCCCCCAATTTGGACAGCTTTTTGGCCTCCGGGTCCTCCCCGCCGCCGATGTACTTGGAGATGGCGTCCAGCTGGGTGGCGGGGAGATATAGGGTGTCTGTGCCGGCATAGGCCAGCTTGATGTAATCCTTCTCGACGCCGTCCACCGTCATCCGCACCATGCCCACAAAGCGGCCGATGCCGTGGCGCTCGTGGACCACCAGGTCGCCGGGGGACAGGTCGGTGAAGGAGGCCACCCGGCGGCGGTCGGCCTCCCGCTTCAGGCGCCTGGCCTTTTTCCGCGGCGCGCCCTGGCCCTCGGTGAGGACGGCGTAGGGGCAGCCCACATAGTCGAAGCCGGCGGACAGGCCGCCCACGGAGATGGTGATGGCGCCGGGCGCGGGGAGGGCGTGGAGCTGGAAGTCCACGGCGCTGCGGAGCTTTTGCTCCCGCAGGAGGGCCTGGAGGTTCAGGGCCCGCTGTTCACTGCCCACCAGCACCACGGCGCCCACGCCGGCCCGCTGATACTGGGCCAGGTCCGCGGCGGCGGTCTCCAGGCTGACGCCGAAGGTGGACAACTGGCGGCCCTGGGCGGTGAGCATGGACCGGGGGGGCAGGGGGACCGTGGAGGTGGCGAAGGAATCCAGGAAGCAGAGGGCGAAGTCGGACAGGGCGGCCATCAGGTCGTCCAGGCCGGCGGCAAAGAGAGCCTGTCTGCCGTCGATGAGCTTCGCCTCGATGAGGGTCTTTACGTCCTCCCCCAGCTGCCACAGCCAGTTTTTGGCCCGCTCGGCCACCCGGCCTGATCCCGAGAGGCAGACGATGGCGTCGGGGGGGAGGTGATGGACGGCGGTGGTGAGCTCGGCATACCGGGTGGGCAGCAGGCGGTCGGGGACGCGCTCCCACCGGCCGTCCCGCCACAGGGGCAGCACCTCGCTCACCGGCAGGAGGACGGCGCGGTCCAGCTGGGCCACCCGGCGCTGGGTGGACACGTCGAACAGGCCCATGGAGTCCACGTCCTCGTCCCAGAACTCCACCCGGATGGGGCGGTCCTGGGCGGGGGAGAACACGTCTAAAATGCCGCCCCGGAGGGCAAACTGGCCTACGCCCTCCACCTGCTGGCAGCGGGTATAGCCCAGGGCGGCCAGGCGGTCGGCCAGGCCGTTCAGGTCGTACCGCCCGCCGGCCTCGATGACGATCACATGGTCGGCCAGGTCCTTTGGGGACAGGGTGCGCTGGAGCAGGGCCTCCCCGGTGGCGGTGATGAGGGGGGCCCTGCCCTGAGACATGGCATAGAAGGCGGACAGCCGCTGATGCTCCCACTGGCGGGAGGCCACGGCGCCGTCGTGAAACAGGAATTCCCGGGCGGGGAGGGGGACGGCGGGCACGCCGGTGAGGGCGGTGACGTCCTCCCCCAGGCGCCGGGCGTCGCTCTCGTCGGCGCACACCAGCACCACGGGCCGCCCGGTGCGGGCCAGGAGCCCCGCGGCGAAATGGGCCCGGTGGACGGGGGAGAGGCCGGACACCGCCACGGGGGAGCGGCCCGCGTCCAACGCGGCCAGGAGCCCGCCGAACTCGGGGACCCGGTCTAAGATCTTCAGCAATTCTTTCATGGGGACCTCACAGAACAAGAAAAATTTGGAAGCTACAGGCAAAAAAGGGCATGAGAAAAGCACGGCCGCGGATCGCTCCTGCCCTGCCGGGCCGCACGGCGCCGCCCTAATTAAAACGGTTCATCGCTTTTTCGATCCCGTCCCGGAGGAGGCATTCTACGGCGTCGGCGGCGCGGAGGACGGCCTCGTCCACGCGCTGCTTGTCCTCGCCCTGGAATCGGCTCAGCACCCAGTCCACCATATCGTAGTCCGGCCGGGGCTTGGCGCCCACGCCCAGCCTCAGACGGGGAAACTGGTCGGTGCCCAGGTGCTGGATGACGCTTTTCAGACCGTTGTGACCGCCGGCGGAGCCGCCCTTGCGGAGGCGGAGCCTGCCCACGGGCAGGTCCACATCGTCGGAGATGATCAGCACATGATCGGGGGGGAGCTTATAAAAGCGGGCGGCCTCGGCCACGGCCTCGCCGGACAGGTTCATGTAGGTCACCGGCTTCATTACCAGGGCGCTCTGACCGCCGATGACGGCGGTGTTGGTGAGGGCGCGGAACTTCAGGCGTTGGATGGGAAAACGGCCCCGCTCGCCCAGCTCGTCGGCCACCCGCCAGCCCACGTTGTGGCGGGTGCCCTCGTATTTTTCGCCGGGGTTGCCCAGGCCCACGATGAGCCAGGACACGGGCGCCTTTTTCTGAAACAGCATGGTGACAGCCTCCCTTCCGCCGCGGCGGAAAAAATAGTGGGGCGAGCGCGCTCGCCCCACTATTCCATTATGAGGACGGAAAGACCGGGCCCGGAAAAGAGGGGCCGGGGCGGCCCGGGTCAGGTGAACAGCTTGGACACGGGGCGCTCCTCGTAAATGCGCTCGATGGCCTCGGCAAACATATGGGCGACGGACAGGTACTTGATCTTGGGGCAGAGCTCCGCCACGTTGGCCTTGGGCTGGATGGTGTCCAGGAAGAGCACCTCGTCCAGGGCAGAGCCGTTGAGCCGGTCGTAGGCGGGGCCGGAGAGGACGCCGTGGGAGGCGCAGGCGGTGACCGACCGGGCGTGGCCGATGTCCACCAGGGCGCGGGCGGCGTTGCAAAGGGACCCGCCGGTATCCACCATGTCGTCCAGCAGGATGACGTATTTGTCGGTGACGTCGCCGATGATGTTCATGACCTCGCAGGAGTTGGCCTTCTGGCGGCGTTTGTCCACGATGGCCATGGGCATATCCAGCTTCTGGGCGAAGGACCGGGCGCGGGCCACGGAGCCCACGTCTGGGGAGACCACTATGGTATCCTCATGGCAGGCCGCGAAGCGGCGGAGGAAGTGCTCCACAAAGACCGGGGAGCCCAGCAGATTGTCCACCGGGATGTCAAAGAAGCCCTGGATCTGATTGGCGTGGAGGTCCATGGTCAGCACGCGGTCCGCCCCGGCCACGGTGATCAGGTTGGCCACCAGCTTGGCGGAGATGGGGTCCCGCGGCTTGGTCTTGCGGTCCTGACGGGCGTAGCCGAAATAGGGGATGACGGCGGTGATGCGGCCGGCGGACGCCCGCTTGAGGGCGTCGATCATGATGAGCAGCTCCATCAGGTTGTCGTTCACCGGTGTGCTGGTGGACTGGACCACGAATACGTCGGAGCCGCGGACCGTCTCGTAGATGGACACGAAGTTCTCTCCGTCGGAGAAGGCGCCCACCTCGGCGTTGCCCAGGGGGATGCCGATCTCCTTGCAGATCGCCTCCGCCAGCGCGCGGTTGGAGCTGCCGGAGAAGATCTTCAGATCCTTGCCGTGTGAAATCATTGCCCAGACTTCCTCTCTCTTGTGTTTTTTAGTTTTGGATGTATCTAAATGTCACTCACTTCCGTTTGTCATTCCAGTTTTCCTTGATCTGCTGGCGGGAACGTCCGATGGCCAGCGTGCCGGCGGGCACGTCTTCGGTGACGGTGGTGCCGGCGGCGATGTAGGCCCCGTCCCCCACGGAGACGGGGGGGATAAAGCGGGTCTGACAGCCGATGAACACCTGGCTGCCGATGGTGGTGCGGGACTTTACCCTGCCGTCGTAATTGCAGGTGACGGTACCGCAGCCGAAGTTGCAGCCGGGGCCCACGTCGGCGTCTCCCACATAGGTGAGGTGGGCCATTTTGGTGCCCTCGCCCAGGTCGCAGTTTTTCAATTGGACGAAGGCGCCGACCCTGGAGCCGGCCCGGAGGACGGTGTGGGGGCGGAGATGGGCGAAGGGGCCCACCTCGCAGCGGTCCCCGATCGTGCTGTCATTGCACTGGGAGGAGTTGATGGTCACGCGGTCGCCCACGGTGCAGTTAATCAGCATGGTGTTGGGGCCGAGCTCGCAGTCCCGGCCGACGACGGTGTTCCCCCGGAGGATGGTGCCGGGGAGGAGCAGGGTGCCGGGGGCCACGGTGACGCCGTCCTCCACATAGACGGCGGCGGGGTCCATCATGCGCACGCCGGAGGCCAGCAGGGCCCGGCGCTTGGCGTCGAAATCATATTGCACGGGGAAGTCCCCTTTCAAAGCAGGATATCTCTCTATATGCCATTATAGCAGACGGCGCAAATTTTTGAAGGACTTTTTTGTATTTTTTTTGAATTGTTCGCTTTCCACAAAAAGCGACAGAAAAAAGGGGGCCGGAGCGGTGAAAAAACCAAAGGCGGGCGGCGCTTCGGAATGGGGCTTGACAAGGGCGGGCCGCCGTGATAACATATGTGTACTAATACGGATAATACAGTTGAAAACCGGGGCGGCCCCGGAGCCGGACGGAACGAGGGCTTCAAAGGGCGGACCTGGGGAAAGGAGGGGGTGGGATGCTCCAGTTGAACTATCGGGACAGCCGGCCCATCTATGAGCAGGTGCGGGACGGGCTGCGGCAGCTGATGGTCACCGGGGCCATCCAGCCGGGGGATAAGCTGCCCTCGGTGCGGAGCCTGGCGGCCCAGCTTGCCATCAATCCCAACACCATCCAGCGGGCCTATGAGACGCTGGAGCAGGAGGGCTATGTGTACTCAGTGCCGGGGAAGGGCAGCTTTGCCGCCCAGCGGGAGGAGATCGACCGGCGGCGCCGGGAGGAGCTGCTGGCCCGGCTGGACGCGCTGGCGGCGGAGCTGATCCCCCTGGGGGTGACGGCGGAGGATATCGCCGCCCGGTACGCCGGGGGAAAGGGGAGTGAAGACAGATGATCGAGGTAAAAAACGTGGTGAAGTCCTTTGACGGCTTCCGCGCCCTGGACGGGCTGACCATGACGGTGCCCGACGGGTCCATCTACGGGCTGGTAGGCCCCAACGGGGCGGGCAAGTCCACCATCCTGCGGCACCTGTGCGGCGCCTACCGGCAGGACTCAGGAGAGATCTTGTTCGACGGCGTCCCGGTGTATGAAAACCCGGAGGTGAAGGGACGGCTGGGGATCATCCCGGACGAGCTGTATTATTTCGGCTCCGCCTCCACCAGGGACATGATGAGGTTTTACCGGGGGGTGTATCCCCGGTTCGACATGGAGCGGTACGAGAAGCTGGCCGCGGCCTTCCCGGAGGTGGACCAGCGGAGGCCCATCCGGCGGCTGTCCAAGGGGATGCAGAAGCAGTCGGCCTTCTGGCTGACCCTGTGCTGCAAGCCGGACTGGCTGCTGCTGGACGAGCCGGTGGACGGGCTGGACCCGGTGATGCGGCGGCAGGTGTGGTCGCTGCTCATGGGGGACGTGGCCGAGCGTGGGATCACCGTGGTAGTGTCCTCCCACAACCTGCGGGAGCTGGAGGACGTGTGCGACCACGTTGGCCTGCTGAGCCACGGCCGGGTCGCCCTGGAGCGGTCCCTGTCCGAGCTGCAGGAGGGCACGGTGAAGCTCCAGATCGCCTTCCGGGAGTCCACGCCGCCGGAGCTGCCGGCGGAGATCCAGGTGCTCCACCGGTCCAATCTGGGCCGGGTGTACACCTATATCGTCCGGGGGACGCCCGCGGAGGTGCTGGACCGGTTCGCGGTGTATGATCCCCTGTTCCAGGAGGCGCTGCCCCTGACGCTGGAGGAGATCTTCATCTATGAGATGGGAGGTGAGGACTATGCGGTCCGCGACATCCTTTTATGAGCCCACGCTGGGCAAAAAGACCGCCTTCCGCTTCTGGCCCATCTGGGCGCTGTATACGGTGATCTGGATGCTGGCGCTGCCGCTGCAGGGCCTGACCAGGCTGCGGCTGGACGGGCAGGCGTCCCTGTCGGGCCGGGGCTGGTCCTATCTGGAGAACTGGGCCGACAGTTTCCCGGCGTACAGCATCGCCGGCATCGTTCTCGCCATGATCTTCGGCGCGCTGGCGGCCATGGCGGTGTGCAGCCATCTCTACAGCTCCCGGTCGGCCAATTTTATGGGCGCCCTGCCCGCCAAGCGCCCGGCCCTGTTCCTCACCCATTACCTCACCGGGCTGGGCTGGCTCATCGTGCCCACGGCGGCGGTGTGGGGCTGCACGGCCATCGTGCTGGGCGTGGGGGGCATGCCCATCGCGGCGGCGAATGAGTGGCTGGCGTACACCTGCACGGCCGGGTTCCTGTTCTACAGCTTCGCCGTGGCCTGCGGGATGCTCACGGGACATCTGCTGGCGCTGCCGGTGTTTTACGGCATTTTCAACGGACTGGCGGCGGCGCTGTATCAGCTGTGCGGGATGCTGATGGGAAAGTATCTCTATGGCTTTGCCATGCCGAGCCTGGACGGGACCGTGGTGGGGCGGCTGGTGACGTGGCTCACACCGTGCTACAAGCTGTGCTCCCTGTGCTCCGGGGCGTCCACGTCCTGGGGGCAGATCCTCACGGTGTGCGGAGCATACTGCGCGGCGGCGGCCGCGCTGACCGCGCTCGCTTTTCTGCTGTACCGCTTCCGCTCTCTGGAGCGGGCGGGGGACGTGGTGGCCTGGCGGGGGCTGCGGCCGGTGTTCCAGTACGGCGTGGCTGTCTGCGCGGGGCTGGCCCTGGGCGTGGGCACCTGCCTGTTTTTGGGCGAGGGCGCCCTCATGCCCGCCGTCATCATATGGGGGCTGGCAGGGTACTTCGCGGCAAGGATGCTGCTGGTCAAGTCCTTCCGGGTGCTGAGATACTGGAAGGGCGCGGTGGCGGTGCTGGCGGTGTTCGCGGCGGCCTTCGCGGTGATGCGGTTCGACCTGACCGGCTACGAGCGCCGGGTGCCCGATCCGGCGCAGGTGGCGGCGGTGGAGGTCCGGGGGCTGTACAGCGAGCCAGGCGGAGACAGCGGGAGCGATCTGGACATCACGCTGGACGACCCGGAGCAGATCGCCCTGGTGACGGAGCTGCACCGGGCGGTGGCGGAGCTGGGCGAAGTATCCGCGGAGCGCTCTAACATTCTGCGCCTGGTCTATACGCTGCGCAACGGCCTGACCCTGTCCCGGTCCTATTCCTATATGCCGATGACGGAGGAGACCACCGCCCTGGCCCAGGCCATTCTGGATGACCGGGACGTGGAGTGGAAGAGCTACGGCTTTGACAGGGTGGAGACGCTGGCGGCCCGGGGCGGCACGCTGGACCATGTGTACCTGACGAGCTACGATGAGGACTGGGAGGAGTACCGGGAGTACGACTGGAGCGGCGAGGACGCCCGGGCCCTGTGGGACGCGGTGGTGCTGGACTTCGGGGAGGGGACCATCTGCGTCCGCACGCTGGAAGACTCACAAAACGCCGATGTCTGGCTTGACGGCCTTCTGCTGGAATTTTACTGGATGTCCGGGGACGGCAGCCGGGTCTATGTGAGCGTGTGGGTCCCCGAAGAAGCGGCCCACACCAGGGCGGCGCTGGAGGGGCTGATGGAGGAAAAGGAGGCGGCTACATGAAACGCGCAGTGACGGTGGCGGTGACCGCGGCGGTGCTGGCGGCCTGCCTGATGGGACTGGCCGGCTGCGACAGGAAGAGCATGGACTATATCATCGCGAACAAGCCAAGCGTCGTCGGAATAGTAGAAGAAGTCTATGAAGGCCACGTCGTGATGTATGCCGAAGCCGCGGAGGGGTACCCCAACGGCAGCCGTTGGGACGTCTCACTGGAGGTGGAAAATCAGGACAGCTATCTATGCCCGGTCGTGGGCGATGAGATCGTCGTATATTACGACGGGGCGGTGATGGAGACGGATCCTCTGCGGTTCACGACGGTCTGCGCGATCACGCTGAGGACGCCGGCGGACAGGGAGGGAAAAGCGCTGCCGTAACGCTGTTTTCTGATAAAAGGAGCCTTTATCGCGGCGCGCCGCGCGCGTGAAAAAACCGCCGGCCCCGCCCCGCACGGAAACGGACGGCGGGGCGGGGCCGGCGCAAAGCTGTGGATTGAAACGCGGGGCGATTTTTGATACAATGGGGAAAACCTTGTGTCAGGAGGGCGTATATGGACAAGCGGGAGGAGTTTATCGAGATCTACCGGACGCACATCCACCGGGAGGGCGCGGAGGAGCTGCTGGACTATCTGGAAAACAAGAGCGATTTCTTTACGGCGCCGGCGTCGGCCCGGTACCACGGAGCCTATATGGGCGGGCTGTGCGAGCACAGCGTCAACGTGTTCCGGTGCCTGGAGGACTATCTGGCCAGGCCCCGGGTGCGGGAGCTGTACGGGGTGAGCTGTGAGATGGAGTCGGCGGCGGTGGCGGCGCTGCTCCACGACGTGTGCAAGATCGGGTGCTACCGGGCGGGGACCCGGAACGTGAAGGACGACGCCACGGGGAAGTGGGAAAAGGTGCCCACCTTCTTCTATGAGGATAAGCTGCCCTACGGTCACGGGGAGAAGAGCGTGTACATCATCTCCGGGTTCATGCGGCTGACCCGGGACGAGGCGATGGCTATCCGGTGGCACATGGGCTTCTCCGGCACGGAGGACCCCCGGACGGTGGGGCAGGCGTTACAGCAGTACCCGCTGGCCTTCGCGCTGGCGACGGCGGATATGGAGGCCTCGTACTTTTTGGAAAAACAGTGAGCGGCTGGAGCGGGCGGTCGTTTTGACGACGGATGAGGAACGGGCGTATCGGAGGATACGCCCGTCAAACTATAGACAAAGTACCCACAGAAAGTGCTTTCGCACTCCCTGTGGGTACTTTGTCTACAGTCTGAAGGGACCGCATATGCATATGCGGTCCCTTCCTTTTTGCGCTGATATGTAGACTTTTTAGCCGAACAGATTGTCGAGAGCGCTGTCGACAGCGTTCAGGCCCAGCTTGCAGTCGTCGCAGACCCAAACCTTCTCGCCGAGGACTTCGACCTTCGAGCAGTTCTTGGTCTTGCCGCAGATCGCGCACTCGGTGGTCTTTCCGCAGGCGACAAGCAGCGATGCGAGCATGATCGCGAGCAGCAGAACAGCAATGATCCTCTTCATGGATATATCCCTCCCTATCCCCAAAAATATGCCTTGCAACATATCTATTTTACCATAATATGAAGTATTTGTCAATGACTTGACGGGCGTATCGGAGGATACGCCCGTTCCTTTCGCTTATTATGGCGGCTTTGAGGCTTGACGCGGTCATGGGTCACACCGCCGCGAT
>CAZUWQ010000027.1:0-9733 GCA_964624195.1 uncultured Oscillospiraceae bacterium
CGGGGACGATCCAGCCGGTGGTGTTGTAGATCAGCACCTTCTCACCGCCCTGGGGATACAGGGCGGGCAGGGAGACCACCTCGAAGCCGGGGACGTCTTTGCCGGCCTGCTTCAAAAGCTCGATGCACTGGGGCTTGTTGTCCTCGATGCCGATGATGATGCGGTCGGCGGTGTAGAACTTCTGGAGCAGCTGGGCGCCCTCGATGACGGCCTGGGCGTCATCGATCATGGTCCGGGTGTCCGAGGTGATGTAGGGCTCGCACTCGGCGCCGTTGACGATGATGGCGTGGACCCGGTCCGGGTCCACGTTCAGCTTTACCGACGTGGGGAAACCGGCGCCGCCCAGACCGACGGTGCCGCAGCTGCGCACCGCCTCGACAAAGCTCTTCTGGTCGGTGACCACCGGGGGCTTGATGCCCTCATACAGCTCCTGTTTGCCATCGGACTCGATGACGATGGTAGTGTCGAAGCGGCCGTTGGAGCCCAGGATCTCGTCCAGCTTCTTCACCGTGCCCGAAACGCCGGAGTAGATGGGGGCGGACATGAAGCCGCCCGCCTCCGCGATGAGCTGGCCTACCTTCACCGCGTCGCCGGCTTTGACGACTGGCTTGGCGGGGGCGCCGATGTTCATGGACATGGGCACCGTGATCACGGCAGGCGGCGGCATACGGGTGGGGGCGCATTCCGCGGTGTTCTTTCTGTGCGGCGCGTGGATGCCATGCAATTTCAAACTGCCTTCCTCCTCTTTGCGTTTGCCAATTTAAACGCTAATATTATAACACATTGATAATAAAACGCAAGGGAAAACCGCTGGAATATTCTTGACCCGCAGAGGAAATCGTTATATGATTGGGAGAAAGAAGGGGGGAGCTTCATGAGGGGCGGAAGGCTGGCCGCGACGCTGCTGTGTCTGCTGCTGCTGACCGGCTGCGCGGGCGCCGGGGAGAAAGAATACACCGACGCCTTCTTTGCCATGGATACCGTGATGGAGCTCACCGCTTACGGAGCGGACGGACAGGGGGCGGTGGACGAGGCCCGGGCGCTGATCGAGAAGCTGGAGGGCCTGGTATCCGTCACCGATGAGAGCAGCGAGATCGCGGCGGCCAACCGGGGGGAGGCTGTGACCCTGTCCCCGGAGACGGCAGAGCTTCTGGAGACGGCCCTGGAGGTGTGCGCCTCCACGGAGGGGGCGCTGGACGTGACGGTGTATCCGGTGGTGCGGGCCTGGGGCTTTACCACCGGGGACTATCAGGTGCCGGATGAGGACGCCATCGCCGCCCTGCTGGACCGGGTGGATTATACCCAGGTCCAGCCGCGGGACGGGGTGCTGGCGCTGCCCGAGGGCGTGGAGCTGGACCTGGGGGCCGTCGCCAAGGGGTATGCCGGGGACCGGGTCATGGACCTGTTCCGGGACCGCGGCGTGGTCTCCGCCATGATCACCCTGGGGGGCAATGTGCAGGTGCTGGGGGGCAAGCCGGACGGCTCCCCCTGGCGGGTGGCTGTCCAGGCACCGGAGGGGGAGCAGTATGTCGGCGTGGTGGAGGTGAAGGACCGGGCGGTGATCACCTCCGGCGGCTACGAGCGGTATTTTGAGCGGGACGGGGCGCGGTACTGGCATATCATGGACCCGGCCACCGGCCGCCCGGCGGACAGCGGGCTGGTGTCCGTCACCATCGTGTCGGAGTCGGGGGTGTGGGCCGACGGGCTGTCCACCGCCCTGTTTGTCATGGGAAGGGACCGGGCGGCGGAATACTGGCGGGAGCGGCAGGGCGCTTTTGACTTCATCCTCATAGATGAAAACGGCGGCGTGACCATCTCCGAGGGGCTGGCCGACAGCTTTTCCCTGACGGAGGACTGGGCGGGCCATACGCTGGAGGTGGTCCGCCGGTGAAGAGCACAAAATTCTGGGTGGCGGTGGCCGCCGTTTTGCTGGCGGCGCTGCTGGCGGCGACGCTGCTGTCCCGCCGGGGGGGCGAGGGAACGGTGGCGGATCTGTATCAGGACGGCGTGCTGCTGCGATCCATCGACCTGTCCCAGGTGGAGGAGCCCTATTCCTTTGTGGTGGACGGCCCCGCCGGCGGGAACACGGTGGAGGTGGAGCGGGGGCGCATCCGGGTGGCGGACGCCGGATGTCCGGACCACATCTGCGTGGAGCAGGGGTGGATCTCGGACAGCGCCGCCCCCATCGTCTGCCTGCCCAACCGGCTGGTGATCCAAATCGAGGGCGGCCCGCCCGCCGATGTGGACGGGGTGACGGGATGAAGGGAAAAAACGCCGTCCGGCGGCTGGCTTACATGGCGGTGCTCACCGCCGTGGCTCTGACCATTTTTGTGATAGAGGCCCAGCTGCCGCCCATTGTCCCCCTGCCGGGGATCAAGCTGGGCCTTGCCAACATCGTGACGGTGTATGCCGTCTTTGCCCTGGGGCCCGGCCCCGCCGGCATGATCCTGCTGGCCCGGGTGCTGCTGGGCAGCCTGTATACCGGGGGCATGACCATCCTCTACTCCCTGGCGGGCGGGGTGTGCTGCTATCTGGTGATGCTGGCGCTGCGAAAGCTGGTGACGGAAAAGCAGCTTTGGGTGTGCTCCATGTTCGGCGCGATGGCCCACGAGCTGGGGCAGATGGCGGTGGCGGTGCTGGTCACCCGGACGCCGGCGGTGGCGGCCTATCTGCCCGCGCTGCTGCTGTCCGGGCTGCTCACCGGCGTCTTTACGGGGCTGTGCGCCCAGTTCCTGCTGGCGCGGCTGAAAAGGATAAAATAGAAAGGCAAGAGGACGCCATGACCTCTTGCCTTTTTTATCGCGTGGAGTAATTACAATGTACGCTCATAGGGCAAGGACTCTGCCCTTGCCGGCCCTTGCGTCTGTCGTCGGAAAAGGCAGGGGCAGGACCCTTGCCCTACGACCGGTGGCGTTCCGGCAACGCGCCGCTTCCGGAAGCACTGCCTTCAATCCGTGATCTCGCCCAGCAGCGACTCCCCCTCCACGGCGGTGACGCGGACGGTTTCCAGACGGTTGTGCAGGGCATCCCCTCGCGCCCGGACCTGGACGTAGTTGGGGGCGTGGCCCTGCCACAGGCCGTCCTTTTCCTCCTCGAACAGCACCGGCAGCAGTTGGCCCACCCACCGGGCCAGATAAGCCTCGCGCATACGCCGGGCCGCCCGGGCCGCCCGATGGGCGCGATCGTCCCGCGCCGCCCTGGGCACCTGCCCCGTCATGGAGGCGGCGGGGGTGCCGGGGCGGCGGGAGTAGGGGAAGATGTGCATGGCGGAAAAGGCGCACGCCTGGATGAATGTCAGGGTCTGCTGAAATTCCTCCTCCGTCTCCTGGGGAAAGCCCACGATCAGGTCGGTGGTAATGGCCGGGTCGTGGAAGTATACCCGGAGCAATTCAACGGACTGATAATACCGTGCGGAATCATATTTTCGGTTCATCCGGGCCAGGGTAGCGTCACAGCCGGACTGGAGGGACAGGTGAAAGTGGGGGCACAGGTTGGGCAGGGCGGCGGCCCTGCGGCAGAAGTCCTCGGTGACGGTCCGCGGCTCCAGGGAGCCCAGCCGGACCCGGAGGCCGGGGGCGGCGGCGCAGACAGCCTCCACCAGGTCGATGAGGGAGAGGCCGTTTTTCAGGTCGCGGCCCCAGGAGGAGATCTCGATGCCGGTGAGCACGATCTCCCGGTAGCCTTCCTCCGCCAGTCGGCGGGCCTGATCCGCGGCCTCGCCGGCGGGGAGGGAGCGGATGGGGCCCCGGGCGTAAGGGATGATGCAGTAGGAGCAGAAGTTGACGCAGCCGTCCTCCACCTTGAGCATGGCCCGCGTGCGGCCCTCCACGCCGCCGGCGGGAAGACGCTCGAAGGAGCGGCGGGCCAGGGCGTCGTCCACCGCCACCACCGGGGCGGCCCGCTCTGTGAGCTGCCGCTCCAGCCGGTCCAGAAAGTCCATCCGCCCGCCGGAGCCGGACACCAGGTCCGCCCCCAGGGCGGCCACCGCCTGGGGATCGGTCTGGGCGTAGCAGCCGCACACGGCCACCACCGCGCCGGGGGCCTGCTTCCGGGCCCGGCGGATGATATTGCGGCACTTCTTGTCGCTGACGGCGGTGACGGTGCAGGTGTTGACGATGTAGCCGTCCGCCGGCCCGTCGAAGGGGACCAGGTCGTGGCCCCGGCGGCGGAGCTCCCGCTCCATGGCCTGGGTCTCGTATTGATTGACCTTGCACCCCAAGGTACAGATAGCGATTTTCATGGGGGACCCCCTTGCCCAACAGGGCGGTTGTGTTGTATAATGCCTTATTATAACATCAAAAGGGGGGGCTTGTACAGTGTCCCACAGCTTTTTTGCCTATATTTTCCGAATGCGGTATATCGCCCGGTGGGCGCTGATGCGCAACACCCGGACGGAGAATGTGGAGGAGCACTCCTATGAGGTGGCGGTGCTGGCCCACGCCCTGGCGGTGATCGGGCGGGACGTGCTGGGTCGGGAGACGGACCCCAACGCCGTGGCGGCGGCGGCCCTGTTCCACGACGCGCCGGAGATCATCACCGGCGATATGCCCACCCCCATCAAATACTATAACCCGGAGATCAAGGCCGCCTACAGGCAGGTGGAGGCGGTGGCCCAGGACAAGCTGCTGTCCATGCTGCCCCCGGAGCTGGCGCCCGCCTATGCGCCGCTGGTGCGGGAGACGGACGGGGAGACGCGCCGCTATGTGAAGGCGGCGGACAAGCTGGCGGCATGGCTCAAGTGCCAGGAGGAGCTGAAGGCGGGCAACAGCGAGTTCAAGCGGGCCGCGGACGAGACGCTGGCGGCTCTGACGGCCATGGGCATGGAGGAAGTGGACTGGTTTTTGGACAAGCTGGGCGGCGCGTTCCAGCTTACGCTGGATGATCTTGGATAAAAGGAGCGGGAGGATATGAGAGCGATCGTCACCGTCATCGGCAGGGACCAGGTGGGCATCATTGCCGCCGTGTGCGCCCTGCTCAGCGAGAAAAATGTGAATGTGATGGACATCAGCCAGACCATTTTGCAGGAGTATTTCACCATGATCATGTTGGTGGACGCCTCCGGGTCCACGATCCCCTTTGCCCAGCTGCGGGAGGAGCTGGCCGCGGCGGGCGAGGCCCGCGGGCTGGATATCCGCATCCAGCGGGAGGATATTTTCAACGCCATGCACCGGATCTGATACCGATCCTGAGTGCGTTTCCATCCAGATCGGAGGCAACACATATGCCCATGTTCAATACATCGGAGATCTTAGATACCATCCACATGATCGACCAGCAGCACCTGGACGTCCGCACCATCACTATGGGGGTGTCTCTGCTGGACTGCTGCGACCCGGACCCCCAGGCGGCCTGCCGGAAAATTTACGACAAGATCACCACCTCCGCCCGGGATCTGGTGAAGACCGGGGAGGACATCGAGGCGGAGTTCGGTATTCCCATTGTGAACAAGCGCATCTCCGTCACGCCCATGGCGCTGGTGGCGGGGGCGTCGGCCACGGAGGACTATGTGCCCTTTGCTCAGGCCATGGACCGGGCGGCCAAGGAGGTGGGGGTGAACTTCATCGGCGGCTTCTCCGCCCTGGTACACAAGGGCATGACGGAGGGGGACCGGCGGCTCATCGCGGCTATCCCGGAGGCGCTGGCGGTCACCGACGTGGTTTGCTCCTCCGTCAACGTTGGCTCTACCAAGGCGGGCATCAACATGGACGCGGTGCGGCTCATGGGGGAGACGGTGAAGGCCGCGGCGGAGCGGACGGCGGACCGGGGCGGCTTTGGCTGCGCCAAGCTGGTGGTCTTCTGCAACGCTGTGGAGGACAACCCCTTTATGGCCGGGGCGTTCCACGGCGTGGGGGAGGGGGAACGGGTCATCAACGTGGGAGTGTCCGGGCCGGGGGTGGTCCATCACGCCCTTCAGTCGGTAAAGGGCCGGCCCCTTGACGTGGTGGCGGAGACCGTCAAAAAGACCGCCTTCCAGGTCACCCGCATGGGCCAGCTGGTGGCGCGGGAGGCCAGCAGCCGGCTGGGGGTGCCCTTCGGCATTGTGGACCTGTCCCTGGCGCCCACCCCGGCGGTGGGGGATTCGGTGGCCCGCATTTTGGAGGAGATGGGGCTGGAGGTGTGCGGCGCCCACGGTACCACCGCGGCCCTGGCCCTGCTGAACGACGCGGTAAAGAAGGGCGGCGTCATGGCAAGCTCCTCCGTGGGCGGCCTGTCCGGCGCCTTTATCCCGGTGAGCGAGGACGAGGGGATGATCGCCGCCGCCCAGTCCGGGGCGCTTACTCTGGACAAGCTGGAGGCCATGACCTGCGTGTGCTCTGTGGGGCTGGATATGATCGCCATCCCCGGCGACACCCCGGCGGCCACCATCGCCGCCATTATCGCTGACGAGGCGGCCATCGGCATGGTGAACGCCAAGACCACCGCCGTGCGCGTCATCCCCGCCCCCGGCAAGGGCGTGGGGGACACGGTGGAATTCGGCGGCCTGCTGGGTTCCGCTCCGGTGATGCCCTGCCACGCGGAGTCGGCGGAGGAATTTATCCGGCGGGGCGGGCGCATTCCCGCGCCGATGCACAGCCTGAAGAATTAAGGCAACGCCGCACAAATGCGGCCGCTCCGGGACAAGATGATCCAGCTGAATAAAAAAGCTCCCGGGACCCGTGTGGATAGCGGGTCTCGGGAGCTTTTCGCGTTATTGCCGGTCCCTTGCTATTTTTTCAGGGCGTCCACCGCGGCGGGCAGCAGATCGGGGTCGCCCACGGCAAAGAGGACGGTGGCGCCGACGCGGCGGATGACGGCGGCCTCCAGGCGGGGGACGGCGGCGGGGCAGTAGTCCTCGCACACCTTGATCTGGTTTTCCGCCCGCAGCTGACAGGCGGTCTCGGCCACCTGGGCGGCGGCCTCGTTGTCCATGACAAAGACGGTCAGCTCGTCGGCGCTCACCGAGGTGTTGACCGCCTGATAGCTGACGCAGTCCACGATGGCGGCCTCGTCGATGCCGTAGAGGGCGGCGGCGACGGAGCGGTCGATGGGGGCCAGCTCGCCGTCGAACAGGCCGTCAGCGGCCAGCAGTGCGTCGGCGTCGTCCACGGTGTAGGGTGGCTCCGCCTGCCCGCCGGAACAGGCGCACAGCAGCAGGGCGAGGGCCAGGGCAAGAGAGAATGCTTTTTTCATGACTGGGGGGCCTCCTCGCTGGGCTGGGGCTGACCGCCGGAGTCGCCGGCGGGTTCGGCGCTCTGTTCGGGCACGGACTGTTCAGCGGGTTCCAGGGACCGGTTGTAGTGGTAGCGGTCCGGGTCCATCACATGGCAGCGGAGGTAGTCTGCCCAGATGGCATAGCCGGCATAGACGAAGTGAGCGCCGTCAGCGGACATATCGGCGGGAAGCTGGCCGTCCTCGCCCCGGTAGACGGAGGCGGTGTCCAGCAGCACCACCCGCTTTTCCGCGGCCACCCGGACGATGGCCTCGTTGAACTGGTCCACATTATCGTTGTTGATGTAGTCGCCCAGACCGTTGGCTCTGGCCTCGGCGTCGTTCACCGGGGGAAGGGTCTGGAGATAGACCACCGCGTCAGGCTGCGCGGCCAGCACCTTGTCCACCATCCGGCCCAGGCCCGCCTCATAGCTCGCGGCGGGATAGCCCAGCTCGTTAATGCCGATCATGATATAGACAGAGTCGTAGGTCTTTTGGCTCAGGGCGCCCAGCAGAGTGTACGACTGGCCGTCGATCTCGAACAGCTGATAGTTTTCGTCGTCCGCCCGGAACACGCTCATGCCGCGGGCCCAGTAAAAGTCCCCGTGCTTCAGGCCGCTGAACAGCTGCAGCCCCTCGGTGCGGGAGTCCCCCAGGTAGACGGCGGTGTCAAAGAACGTGTCGTCCTCCACCGGGTCGCTTTCCTCCAGGGGAGTGCCGAACTCATAGAGCGGAAAGGCGGGCGTCGGCTCCGGCGTCGGTTCCGGCGTGGGCGTCGGCTCCGGGGTGGACGCGGGCTCCGCCGAGGCCCCGGGGGCGCTCGCCTCCGGGCCGCCCTGGGCGCTCGGCCCGCCGGCACAGCCGGTCAATACAAGCGCCAAAACCAGCGTCAGCGCCGGGACGCGTTTCACCCATCTGCACATTTTCACAAAGACCCCTTTGTTTCGACATTCCTGTACATAATACGGCAATATAGCACTTCCGCGTGGGAGCGTCAACAACAAAACGGTTACAGTTTGCGGGAGGTCACAGCAGGATATGCAGCATTTCCCCGTAAGACGCGGCCGTGTAGGTGGGGCGGGCGGGGCCGGACAGGGGGAGGCCGTCGGGATTGTACCAGATGGTGTCGATGCCCGCCTGGTTGCCGCCCAGCACGTCGGTGCCCAGACCGTCGCCCACCATCACCACCCGGCCGCGGTCGGTGATAGAGAGGGCCTCGCATATCCGGTCGAAGAAGGCGGGCATGGGCTTTTGGGCGCCCAGCTCCATGGAGATGAACAGATGGGGGATCAGCCGGTCCAGACCGGTGCGGGCGTACCGGCCCCGCTGGGCGGTGGGCAGGCCGTTGGTGGCGATAGCCAGAGTCAGACCATGTTCCTTTAAACGGGCGCAGAAATCCCAGGCGCCGTCCAGCAGGTATCCCTGCTGCCCCAGGGCCAGCTCATAATCATGGTTCAGCCGCCGGGGGTCCTGCTCGCCGCCATAGACCCGCATGAGGGCGGCGAACCGCTCGGTCGCCAGAAGATCCTGATCGATCTCCCCCCTGGCAAAGGCGTCCCACAGGGCGGAGTTGATCCTGGTATAGGTGGCATGGACCCGGTCGTCAAAGGGAAGCCCCCGGGTGGTGAGGACCTGGCGCAGAGCCTCCCGCTCCGAGCGGCGGAAGTCGAACAGGGTCATGTCGGCGTCCAGCAGTACGGTGTCATATCGGCTCATGGCGGCGTTCCTTCAAGTGGTGGGACAGATGGATGGCGGTGGACACGATCAGCAGGCCAAGGGCCAGACAGCCGGCGATGCCGAAGGTGCGGATAAAGGTCTCCAGAAAGAGCTGGGTGTCGCCCTGGATGCTGTAGGCCATGGTCTGGTAGATGGTCAGGCCGGGGACCAGAGGGAACATGGAGATGACGAGGTAGGAGGTGGCGGGGCATTTGCGCACCCGGGCCATGATCTCGGAGAACACGGCCACCGCCACGGCCGCCACCAGGCTGGCCAGGTAGACGCTGCCGCCGGAGACGGACAGGATCGCCTGATACGCGGCCCAGCCCACCGCGCCGCCCAGACAGCACAGCAGGGCGCCCAGCCCCTGGGCGTTATAGGGCAGGCAGAACCCCCAGCAGGCGATGAAGGCCAGCAGGCAGCAGACGGGGGCGCTGTAGGGGGCGGTGTGGCCCAGATCCTCCGCCACCGACCACAGGACGCGGCCCAGGGTGGTGGCGGCGCCGGTGCCTATGGCGATGGCGCCCGCGGTGAGCACCGCCCTGACGAAGGTGGACAGGCCGGCCACGATGTCGCCGGTGAGCAGATTGCTCATGAAGTTGGTGAACACCAGGCCGGGGACCAGCACCATGATGGCGCCGGCGATGGTGAGCTGGATGTTGGCGGGGACGCCCAAGGCCAGCAGACCGTAGGCCGCCATGCCCAGCACGAAGGCGGACACCATGGTGTTGATGAAGAAATTGGTGCGGACCCGGTCCAGCGCGGTGGAGCAGACCCCGGCGGCCAGCCCGGACAGGCCGGCGGCCAGCGCCTCCGCCCAGCCGCCGGA
>CAZUWQ010000028.1:0-9689 GCA_964624195.1 uncultured Oscillospiraceae bacterium
CCGTCCAGGGTGCCCAGGGTGACGGCGCCGTTGGCCATGAACTTCATGTTGCCGGTGCCGCTGGCCTCCTTGGAGGCCAGGGAGATCTGCTCGGAGATATCACAGGCGGGGATGAGCTTTTCCGCCCAGGTGACATTGTAATTCTCCACCATGACCACCCGCAGCCAGGGCCGGACCTGGGGATCGCGCTCAATGAGCTGACTGAGGCACAGGATCAGATGGATGATGCGCTTTGCCATCTGATAGGCCGGGGCCGCCTTGGCGCCGAAGATAACGGTGATGGGGCGGGGCGGCAGGCGGCCGGCCTTGATGTCCAGATACTTACGGATCACATACAGGACGTTCATCTGCTGCCGCTTATACTCATGGAGGCGCTTGACCTGGACGTCAAAGACGGAGTCCGGGTCCAGCTCCACATCCTGCCGCGCCTTGAGCACGCGGCACAGGGCCAGCTTGTTGTCCCGCTTGATATCCAGCAGCTCGTGGAGGACCTGGCCGTCGCCGGCGAAGTCCAGCAGGCGCTCCAGCCGGGCGGCGTCGGTTCGCCACTGGGGGCCCACGCAGCGGTCCAGCAGCTCCGCCAGACCGGGGTTGCACGCCTCCAGCCAGCGCCGGAGGGTGACGCCGTTGGTCTTGTTGTTGAACTTCTCCGGGTACACGTCGGCAAAGGGCTTCAGCTCGGTCCGGCGCAGGATCTCCGTGTGGAGAGAGGCCACGCCGTTGACGGAAAAGCCATAGTGGATGTCCATATGGGCCATGTGGACCACGTCTTTTTCGTCCAGAATGGCCAGTCTGGGGTCGGGAAAGGCGGCCTTGGCCCGGCGGTCCAGCTCCCGGATGATGGGCTCCAGCTGGGGCGCCACCCGCCGGATGAAGTCCATGGGCCACTTCTCCAGCGCCTCGGACAGAATGGTGTGATTGGTGTAGGCGCAGGCGTGGGCCACCTGATGGAGGGCCTCGTCCATGGACAGGCCCCGCTCCAGCAGCAGCCGGGTGAGCTCGGGGATGACCATAGAGGGGTGGGTGTCGTTGATCTGGATGACCACGTGCTCGCACAGGTGGCGGGGGTCAAAGCCCCGCTCCTCCAATTCCTTCAGGACCAGCTGGGCGCCGGCGGATACCATGAAATACTGCTGATAGACCCGCAGCAGCCGGCCCTCCTCTCCGCTGTCGTCAGGGTAGAGGAAAGAGGTGAGGGTGTGGGTCACATCCTTCATGTCGAAGGAGATGCCCCGCTCCGGGGGCGGGGCGGGCTGCTCCACATCGAACAGGTGCAGCCGGTTGGCCACGCCGGAGTGGGCTCCGGGGATGGCGACGTCCCACATCACCGCCTTCAGCGGACCGACGCCGAAGGGGACGGTAAAAGTGACGCCGGTGGGGATGAGCCAGCTGTCGTCCTCGATCCAGGGGTCGGGCAGCTCCTGCTGCCTGTTGTCCCGGAGCACCTGGCGGAACAGCCCGTAGTGATAGTTGAGGCCCACGCCGTCGCCGGGCAGGTCCAGGGCGGCGATGGAGTCCAGAAAACAGGCGGCCAGACGGCCCAGGCCGCCGTTGCCCAGGGAGGGCTCCGGCTCCACATCCTCGATGTCGGACAGGGCGTGGCCTGACTGCTCCAGAATGTCCCTGACCTGGTCGTAGACGCCCAGGGCCAGCAGGTTGTTGGACAACAGCTTGCCCATGAGGAATTCAGCGGAAAAATAATACAGCTTCCGCTCTCCCCGGGAGGCAGGGCGGCCGGCGCTGAGTTCCCGGGTCAGCTGAAGCAGGGCGTGGTATAACTGTGTATCGTCACAGCGGGAAAGGTCCAGGCCGTATTTGGCCTGGGCGATCTCCCGCAAGCGGGTCTCAATGTCCATAGCAAGAGCTCCTTTCCAGGAAGTGTCATACGGTATACCACTGCCGCGCAAAGCGCGACAGGATAAGACCGAAAACGATTTCAATGTGTGAAAGTATACTCTGTATTTTCCAGTCTGTCAAAGCGTTTCGACAGGGCATAGTGCACAACATTTTTATTCTGAAATTAGAGAAAGTAAACAAGAAAATGAGAAACGTACCGCACCCGCCCCCGATTGACAGATATGGCACGTTTGAATAGCGTTATAGTACACTCAGCGGAACGGACCTGTGACAAAAAACGCGGGAAAAAAGAACAAAGGTCTTGACAAAGCCGGGATTTCCGATATAATTATTTAGTCTGCCGCATTGTGAGTATGGGGCGGAAAACATCCTTGCCTTCCCGCGAGGGGGAAGGCCATATGTCCATAAGGAGGTGCGAAAGCTATGGCAAAAGTAAGTGGAAGCTACGAGGCGCTGTATATCATCAACCCCACCCTGGGTGAGGAGGAGACAGCCGCTCTGGTAGCGAAGTTCAAGGAACTGGCCGAGAGCCGCGGCACGGTGACCGAGGTGGATGAGTGGGGCAAGCGCAAGCTGGAATACCCCATCAACGACCTGAGAGAGGGCTATTATGTCCTGATGACCTTCACCGCCGACCCGGCGTTCCCCGCTGAGCTGGACCGTCTGATGCGCATCAATACCGGCGTCATGCGCTCCATCATCGTCAGCAAGGAAGTCTGAGGGGAGGGCGCAAAGTGCTGAACCGTATTATCATTATGGGCCGCCTGGCCCGTGACCCCGAGCTGCGCCATACCCAGACCGGGACTCCCGTCGCCTCGTTCACGCTGGCCGTGGATCGGGACGTCAAGAACAAGGATACCGGCGAGCGCGTCACCGACTGGATCGACGTGGTAGCCTGGCGCGGCACGGCGGAATTCGTGTCCAAATACTTTACCAAGGGCCGCATGGCTGTGGTAGAGGGCCGTCTCCAGATCCGGGACTGGACAGATCGGGAGGGCGGCAAGCGCCGTTCCGCCGAGGTGGTCGCAGACAACGTGTATTTCGGAGACTCCAAGCGGGATGGTGACGGCGGCGGCAGCTACAGCCGCCCGGCCGCCCCGGCTGCCGTCGATTACGGCGTCCCCTCCGGCGGAGATCAGTTCTCTGAGCTGACGGACGACGAGGATGACGGCCTGCCGTTTTGACCCTGAATGAAGGAGGTTTGCCATTATGGCTATGGATAACAATGTGAAGCCCCGCGGCAACCGCAAGCGCCGCAAGGTCTGCGCGTTCTGCGTAGAGAAGGTGGAGCAGATCGACTATAAGGACGCGGCCAAGCTCAAGCGCTACCTGTCCGAGCGGTCCAAGATCCTGCCCCGCCGCACCACCGGCACCTGCGCCATGCATCAGCGCCAGCTGACCGAGGCCATCAAGCGGGCCCGTCATGTGGCTCTGCTGCCCTATGTCACGGACTAAGGAATAAGAAAACAGGAAACGGCCCTTTCGCCTTGGCGAAAGGGCCGTTTCCTTATGGGTCACCTCTCAGAGTCCGTCTCCCGTTGTCCCATTCTGCGCCGGCTTTTCAACACGCTGACGCGCGTTTTCCTAAAAAGGGCTCTTTGAGCCGGTCCTATGGAATTCGCGCGTTGCCGCAATATGTGCGCCGTGCGCGGCGCCCCTTACGGAAACAGCAGCCGGACGGCCCAGCTGGCGGCCAGAAAGCCGGCCACGTCGCCGCACAGGGCGGCGGGAATGGCGTAACGGGTCCTGGCCACCCCGGCGGCGCCGAAGTAGACGGCGACGGTGTAGAAGGTGGTCTCGGTGGAGCCCAGCATCACCGCGGCGGTGCGGCCCACCAGGGAGTCGGGGCCATAGGTCCCGATGAGTTCGGCGCCCACGCCCAGGGCGGCGGAGCCGCTGACGGGCCGCACCAGGAGCAGAGGCACCGTCTCCACCGGGATGCCCACGGCGGACAGCGCCGGCTCCAGCAGCCCACCCAGCAGCTCCAGCGCCCCGGAGGCCCGGAGCATATACACCGCCGTCAGCAGTCCGATCAGCGGGGGCACGATGCGCAGAGACACCTTTAAGCCTTCGCCGGCGCCGTCCACCAGCGCCCCCCACAGATCCACCCGGCGGAACAGGCCCCACAGAGCCACAGCCAGCATGAGGAAGGGCACCAGCATGGTGAGAAGCAGCCGCGCGTCCATCATTTCCACACCCTGGCAAGGAGCTTTGCCGCCGTAATGCCCACCGTGAGGGACAGGCAGGAGGCCAGCCACACCGCGGGCAGGATGTCAAAGGGGGTGGCACAGCCCGCCCCGGCCCGGAGACTGGCCACGGTGGTCGGGATCAGCTGGATGGAGGCGGTGTTGAGCACCACCAGCATACACAGGCTGTCCGACGCCACGCCGGGGGAGCGTTCCGCCATCAGGCGGGCGGCCTCCAGCCCCAAGGGGGTGGAGGCGTTGCCCAGGCCCAGCAGATTGGCGGACACATTGGCGCTCACCGCGTCCATCACCGGCTTGCTGCGGGCAAAGTCGGGAAAAAGCCGGCTCAGGAGCGGCCGCAGCAGGCGCGACAACCCGGAAGCCAGTCCGGAGCGGCGCATGATCTCCATAACTCCAAGCCACAGACACAGCGCCCCTGTCATAGACAGGCACAGTTCCACCCCCGCGGAGGCGCCCTCCAGCGCCGCCACCGCCACCGCATCTCCATTGCCGGTGGCCAGTCCGCACAGAATGGCCGCCGCCACCATCACAGTCCAAATTATGGACATCGCCATACGCGATCCCCCCGCATCAGCTTTTCCGGCTGTGCCGTGCGGCCTGAAAGTCCCTTCACGCAAGGGATATGACGCAGCTCAGCACGCATTACTATACGCACGCTGTGGAAAAAATATGTTCCGTCCGACCCCTTCCGTTCATATCTGACAAAATCTGTGCGTTTGCCCTATGATTCGGCATTTTCCCGGTTGACAAGACTATACGATATGTTATAATAAAGTCTAAGGGTCCTTAAGCAAAGATCCAGACCGGGGGCGCAGAGCACGCGGCAGTCTGGCAATCACATTCGCAAGGAGGAAGAAAGATGAAATCTACAGGAATTGTACGGAAAGTTGACGAGTTGGGGCGGATCGTGTTGCCCATCGAGCTGCGCCGCACGCTGGACATTGCTGAGCGGGACTCGCTGGAGATTTATGTGGACGGGGACAGCGTTATTCTGAAGAAATATCATCCTGCCTGCATTTTCTGCGGCGATTCCAAAGACATCGTACCGTTTAAGGGTAAAAATGTCTGCTCCAATTGTATGAAGGAATTGGCGGGAAAGTAAGCTTGACCATATTTTTCACCACAAAAAGCGGGGACGGTCTGCGCCAGGAGGCACAGACCGTCTTGTTTTTCCTTCTTTTCCTGTTTTTCCGCAATGAATGGTTTGTTTTATACTATTTGTAATCGTTTGTCCAGAGCCATATTATAGAGCTGCCGCTTCTTGAGGCCGAATTCCAGGGCGGCCTGGGCCGCGGCGTCCTTGAGGGAGAGCCCCTGACCGCGAAGCTGCTCCACCCGGCTCAGAGCGGTGGCCGGATCTGTCTCCCGCTCCACGGGGGCGCGGCCCTCCACCACCAGCACGAACTCGCCCCGGGGCTCATGGGCGGCAAAGCAGTCCACGGCCTGGGCGATGGTGAGGCGCAGCACCTCCTCATGGAGCTTGGTCAGCTCCCGGCACACCGCCATCCGGCGGTCGCCGCCGAAGACCCGGGCCAAATCGTCCAAAGTGTCCCGCAGCTTGTGGGGCGCCTCGTAGAAGACCATGGTGCGGCTCTCCTGCCGCAGACTGTCCAGCTGGGCGTTACGGTTTTTCTTGTTTTGAGGGAGAAAGCCCTCAAAGGTGAACCGCCCGGTGGGCAGGCCGGAGACGGAGAGGGCCGTGGTGAGGGCGCAGGGGCCGGGAATCGAGACCACGGGGACGCCGTGGGCGGCGCACAGGGCCACCAGATCCTCGCCGGGGTCGGAGATGGCGGGGGTGCCCGCGTCGGTGACCAGGGCGCAGCACTCGCCGGCCAGCAGGCGGGCCAGAATGGTCTCCCCCGCGGGACCACAGTTGTGCCGATGGTAGGACACCATGGGCTTTTTCAGATCCAGATGGTTCAGCAGCTTCACTGTCACCCTGGTGTCCTCGGCGGCGATAAAGTCCGCCCGGGCCAGGAGCTCGGCCGCCCGGCGGGACAGGTCCCCCAGGTTGCCGATGGGTGTGGGTACCAGATACAGGGTGCCGGTCATGGCAGGGCCTCCTACTCAAGGTTTGCGGCGCGCCGCCCGGACAGCGCCCGCGATCAGCAGGGCGGCGGCCAGGGCCAGCAGGCAGAGAAATGTCAGGACGTTGATCCAATCATAGTTTTCCATCTGGAACAGCCGGCCCCATTGAAAGTAGACCTCCGGCCTGGGGTGCACCGGCTGGTCGGTGAGCAGCATGGCAAAGGCGTTGGCCCCCGGCAGCAGGAGGGCGGAGAACAGGGCGCACAGTCCGCCCTTGATCAGCCCGCCCGCGGGCAGCCAGCGGATCACCGCAAAGTATGCCCATACCACCGCCCAGCTGAACCCGGCGATGGGGAGGGCCAGGGGAAGCAGCCAAGAGCCCCCGGTGAACAGCCGGATGACGGCCAGCAGCAGGAAGGTCCACCCGGTCATCCAGCCCAGGCACACCACCGGCAGATGCCGCCCATAGAACCGCCACAGGGCCCACAGCCCCCAGGGCAGCAGCAGGCAGGCCGCCGTGATGCCCAGACCCGCCAGCACCCACCGCCCGCCGGTATACAGCCGGCAGGCCAAAAGCAGCAGGGCCAGGGACCCGGTGGCCGCGGCCATGGAAATGGACAGGCGGTCTCTCCGCAGCAGCAGGGGCAGGTCGGTGAGGGAGAAGGCCAGCATCAGGGCGGTGAGCACGATCCAGAACCAGTCCAGCCGGTGAAAAATGGCCAGGTCACAGAGGAAGCAGACCACGATGGCGACGGCATAGCTGACGGTGGAGACCCACCACCAGCCCCGCTTCAACCGCTCCCAGGCGGCGGCGGACCGCTCCCGGGCGTGGGCCTTGTCATCGTCGCAGGCGGTGAAAAATTCGTGCTCGGAGATGGACAGCTGCCGGCACACCTCCGGGATCAGGGACACGTCAGGGTAGCTTAATCCACGCTCCCATTTGCTCACGGTGGACTCCGTCACATAGAGCCGGTCCGCCAGCTCCCGCTGGGTGAGCCCGGCGTCCTGCCGCTTGCGGCGGATGTACTCTCCAAAGGATTTTTTGTTTTCCACAGGGACACTTCCTTTCCTGGCTGTGCACAGGGTAAGGCCGGGAAGGGGAAAAGTCAAGAAATTGGGGGCAAAAGCCCACAAGACCGTCAGTCGAGTCGGCTGTCCGCGGGGATCACAGCGTTTCGCCGCCGCAGGCGCCCAGCAGTTCTCTGGCATAGGGCAGCTCCAGAATGGCGTCGCACAGAGTGTGCCACTCGTCCAGCTTGTGGGCCCGGCGGGCGTAGTAGATGTTGGTCAGCACCTCGTAGTTCAGGGTGACGGTGCGCGTCTGGTCGTAGCTGGAGGGGAGCAGTTGGATCAGGTCGTACCAGTGGGTCTTGTCCCTGTCCTCCATGTAACGCAGGCGGACCGTCTCCAGATAGTCCACATACCGCCGGAATTCCGCCAGAGAGACCGGGGTCATGTGGTCGGTGGAGAAGTCGGACAGGGCGAAGGGCTTGGCGTGGATCTTGTGCATGGTGGAGGTGGAGTTGGCCACGGTGCCCACCTTATAGGTGTCGAACTCCTTCCACCAGTACATGGGGGCGGTGATGTCCATGGACACCAGGATCTGCCGGAGAAACTTCCGGTGGTCGGTGCCGGCGGCGCACAGCCGGGTCGCCAGGGACAGATCGTTCTCCCCCAGGATATAGTTTCCCCGCTCGTCATAGGCGCTGTCGGACCGGGCCCAGCTGTTCATGGGGTTCCGGGCGCCCCGGATGGCGTTTTCCAGGTTCATGACGCTGATGTGTTCGACCTTAAGCATGATCGGACCTCCATCCTGTGAGTTTAGTATATGCCGGATGAATGCTTCCAAGGGCGCCCCGACAGGGGCGCCCTTGCGCGTTTACTTATGCTTACTGGGAGATGTAATCGCCCATGATATAACCCGTCTCTGCAGAGCCCCCGCTGCCCCGGTAAGAGATCTGGTACCACCCGCCGCCGGCGTCGGCCAGTACGGTGACGGTATTGCCGTTGGCCAGGCTGGCCAGGACCTCATAGGAGGTGCCGGGACCGGAACGGACCCGGAGGCCGCCTTCGGCGTTGATGATGGTGCCCTCAGCGCCCAGAGTCAGCTCGCCGGAGGGGGCGGCGCTTGTCGCGGGATCCGGGCTGGAGGTGACCACCACCGGCGGCGCGCTGGCGCCGGAGGACGTGCCCCGACAGAAGACCACGCACTCCACGCTCTGCCCGCCGGCGGACACGGTGATGATGGTCCGCAGAAGCGAGGTGGTGGAGTTGGTGTTGACCACCTTGCCGGTGGCGTCCACGGTGGCGATGCTCTCGTCCTTGGAGGTAAAGGTGATCTCGCCCTCCCAGTCGGCGGGATCGGTGGTCACCTTCAGGGTGTGGGAGTCGCCGTCAGGCCAGAGGGTAAAGTCGTAGGTGTCCAGCGTCAGGCTGATCAGAGCGGGGCTGGCCGCGTCCTGCGAGGCGCCGGGCTCCGGTTCCTGGCTCTCCTGGACCGGCGCCAGGCTCTCCACCGGAGCGCTGGGGGCGTCGGAGGAGACGGAGGCGCTTGCCGCGGACTCCGGGTCCTGGCGCAGTTGGGGATAGATCACGGTGAATACGATGACCAACGCAGCCAGGATGATGATGATGGAGCAGATAAAGGTGATAAGCCGGGGCCAGTTGATGGGCGGCGGAGCGCCGTCCTCCTGGTCGTCGGACTGCCGCGATCGGCGGCTGGAACCGGTATTGGAGCCGCTCCGGTCGGCCAACCGCTTTCCCCCCTTGGCATGGGTACGGGCGGCGGGGGGCTCCGGGTCGTCGTCAAAGACGTCCTGGCCGTCGAAGACGTAACCGTCCTCGTCGTCGGGCTCCTCCTGAGAGGCGGGGCGGTCGTACTGCCGGCGCGCTCCGCAGAACGGGCAGCGTTTATATGTGGCACTGTAATCCTCTCCACAGGCGTCACAGTGGATCAGGGTGTCCGGATCGATCCGTCGGGCCATGATGGGTCCCTCCTCAATGGGCTAAAATCAAGACACCTTAATACTACACGGTTCGAGCCGTTCCGTCAATCCTTTTTTGTTATGTCTACTGCTTCAAAACAGGGTCCCGCGGTCAAGATTTTCATTGACCTGCGCCCGGTTTTTCTCTATAATGGGCTTGATCGACAACAAAGGAAGTGTCAGCAATGTCCCAACCGATGACGCCGGCAGCCGTCCACAAGCAATACGACGAGGCCATGACCGCCTTTCGCCGCCAGTTGACCGACCCCGCCGCCCGTGTGACCTTTGGCCGGGAGGCGGACGGTTTTATGCGGGAGTGCGCCTGCGGCGTCTGGCAGAGCGATCAGGGAATGACCCCGCTCCATGTGGAATATTATAACGCGATCTACTCCAAGGGCAATCCGGTACCCACCGCCCTATACTGGGAGCTGGCCACGGCGGTAAGCGAGTACAGTGGCTTTGTGCTGCCCGGCTTTTTCCGCCGGATGGTGAAGGCAGACCTGGAGCAAGGCAAGAGTCAGAGCCGCCGGTTCGTGGACACCTTTACCCTGATGCTGCTGCTGTTCGCGGCGGTGGACGGCAAGGTGAGCGAGACGGAGGCGGGCTTTGTCAA
>CAZUWQ010000029.1:0-9418 GCA_964624195.1 uncultured Oscillospiraceae bacterium
TGGTCGATATCATTGACGGCGCGCTTTTCCAGCGGATGATCGTTCACGCCTCCGCATCCATTGGCGCGCAGAAGCAGAGCATCAACGAACTCAACGTTTTCCCCGTGCCTGACGGCGACACCGGCACAAATATGTCCCTGACCATTGGAACCGCCGCCGCGGAGGCCAGGAAAAAGCCCTCCGCGTCCATTGGACAGGCCGCGGCCACCAACGCCTCCGCCCTTCTGCGGGGCGCCCGGGGCAACTCCGGGGTGATCCTGTCCCTGCTGTTTCGGGGCGTGGCCAAGGGGCTGAAGGAGCACGATACCGCGGACGGCGCCCTGCTGGCCGCCGCGCTGAACGAGGGCGTATCCGCCGCCTACAAAGCGGTGATGAAGCCCGCCGAGGGCACCATCCTCACCGTGTCCCGCCTGGCCGCCAAACGGGCCACCGAGGCCGCCGCCGAACAGAACAGCGCGGAATATGTGCTGGAGGCGGCCATCGCCGAGGGCCAGACGGCTCTGGCGGATACCGTCAACCAGAACCCGGTGCTGAAAAAGGCCGGTGTGGTGGACGCGGGCGGCAAAGGCTTCCTGGCGATCCTGCAGGGGATGCTGGACGAGCTGCGGGGCCTGCCCATGCCGGAGGCGGGCGTGGAGGAGCTGCCGGGGGCCAAGGAGAAGGCGGATTTTGCCAACCTCACCGATGAGGAGATCACGTTTACCTTTGATACCGTGTTTATTGTCCGCAAGACTCAGCTGTGCTCCATCGAGCCCTTCCGCAATTACCTGAACAGCATCGGCGACAGCCTGGTCATCGGTGAGGACGACGAGGCGTTCAAGGTCCACGTCCACACCGACATCCCCGGCGCCGCCCTCAGCGAGGCCCAGAAGTACGGCACCCTGGAGCTGGCCAAGATCGAGAATATGCGCACCCAGTACGAGGACATGGCCGCCGGGCGGAAGCCCCAGAGCACCGACGACCTGGATATGGAGGCCGCTTCCCTGGAGACGGGGCCGGACAGCGGCGGCGCGGTCCCCGCGGAAAAGAAGTACGGCGTGGTGGCGGTGTGCGCCGGGGACGGCATGGCCTCCGTGTTCCGCGACTTGGGGGTGGACGGCGTCATCTCCGGCGGGCAGACCATGAATCCCTCCACTGAGGACATCATGCGGGAGATCGCCCACACCCCGGCGGAGATCGTCTTTGTGCTGCCCAACAACAAGAATATCATCATGGCCGCCCAGCAGTGCGTGGGCCTTCTGGAGAGTCGGCAGGTGGTGGTCATCCCCACCCGGACAGTGCCCCAGGGGGTGTCCGCCATGCTGGTGATGGACCCGGACAGCGACGTGGAAGCCAATGTGGAGGCCATGAAGGACGCCATGGGCAACGTGCGCACCACCGAGGTCACCTATGCCGCCCGGGACTCCGACTTTGACGGTTTTGCCATCAAGGAGGGGGACTACATGGCCCTGGCCGACGGCCAGTTGTTCGGCGTCGATCCTGATCTGAACGTCCTTCTGGAGCACCTGGCCCGGTCTGAGAGCCACCAGCAGGCGGAGTTTATCAATATTTTCTATGGTGAGGATGTGACCGAGGCGCGGGCCCAGGAGGCGCTGGCCCTGTTCCAGCGGGTGTGCCCCAACGCGGAGGTCACGCTTCTGTCCGGAGGACAGCCCGTCTATTACTATATGATCTCCGCGGAATGAACGCACGGAGATCAGCAGGGCTTGCCGCGGCGCGGCAAGCCCTGCGTTTTGTAAGCTTGTAAGTCACTGAGAAATGAGGATCGCGGCAGCATATGGAACGATACATAGAAATACTGGGCGACGTGATCCAGGGGCGGGTGGCCGCCTCGCCGGGCACCGCCAGGGCGCTGCTCAACGCCGCCTATTCCTGGGTCCGCTTCTCCTGCGGGCACAGCCGCAAGCCCGGCGTCCGGGGCGCCTACGACCAGATGAACTCCACCGTGGCGAGCACCATTGTGGACTCCTTTCGCCGGCCCCAGCAGGCGGTGATGGTGAATATCTTCTTCCCCTGTGAGATGATCCATGCCCTGGGGCTCCAGCCCATGTTCCCGGAGGGGATCTCCGTCTATCTGGCCTGTACCGCCTGCCAGCACGTCTTTGCCCAGCGTGCGGAGGCCGGCGACGTGCCGGAGACCTTCTGCTCCTACCACAAGACCATGATCGGCGCGGCGGAGAGCGGCGTCATGCCCAAGCCCCTGTTCATTGCCAACACCACCCTGGCCTGTGACGCCAACCAACTGTCCTTCCGCCGCCTGGCCCAGTTCTATGATACGCCTCACGCCGTGCTGGACGTGCCGGACCGCTGCGACGAGGACGCGGTGGACTATGTGGCCCGGCAGCTGCGGGAGATCACCGCCCAGATGGAGGAGCTCAGCGGGCGGCGGCTGGACCCCGAGGCCCTCAGCGCGGCGGTAGACTGCTCCCGGCGGACGCTGGAGAAGTACCGGGCGTTTCTGGCCCGCCGCGGCCAGGCGTCGCTGGACACCACCATGACCGGGGAGCTGTGTTCCCTCATCGTGGCCCATGTGCTGCTGGGCCGGCCGGAGGGGGAGGCCTATGTGGACCGACTGCTGGACTGCGTCCGGCAGGCCCCGCCCCCCAGGGCGGGGCGGAAGCGGGTGTTCTGGATGCACACCCTGCCCAACTGGCAGGACTCCATGAAGACGATCCTGGAGGGGGACCGGTGCGAGCTGGTGGGCACCGATCTGTCCATCGACTATCTGGGCGGCCTGGACCCGGCCAGACCCTATGAGAGCATGGCCCGCCGGGTGGTGTACAGCATCAACAACGGGCCGGCCACCCGCCGGGTGGAGGCCACGCTGCAGGCGGCGAAGGAGGCGGGGGCGGACGGGATCATCGTTTTCTGCCACTGGGGCTGCAAGCAGACCATGGGCCTGTCCCAGCTGGCCAAACAGACCTTTGAGGCCGCCGGGCTGCCCACCCTGGTGCTGGACGGCGACGGCTGCGACAGCCGTAATGTGGCAGACGGCCAGATGGTCACCCGGGTCAACGCCTTTTTGGAACAGCTGGAGGGACTTGCCCCATGATCGGATATACCTGTAAATATGCCCCCGTCGAGCTGCTGGCCGCGTTGGGCGGCGCGCCGGAGCTGCTGGACGGGGAGGAGGCGGATTTCGAGCAGGCGGAGAGCCTGACCCACGCCAACCTGTGCTGCCACGCCAAGGCCCTGCTGCAGCAGGGCAGCCGGGTGGATCAGCTGCTGCTCACCGACTGCTGCGACTCGGGCCGCCGGGTGTGGGATGTGCTGGAGGGGCAGGGGAAGCACGCCTTTCTCCACCTGTTGGACCTGCCTCACGAGGACGGACCCTGCGCCCGTGACCGGTTCCGCCGGGGCCTGGTCCGGCTGGCGGAGGCCTATTCCGCCTATACCGGCGTCCCGTTCCGGCGGGAGATCTTTCTCCGGGCCTGCCGGGAGGCCTCCGCATCCCTGCCGAAGGAGCCCTTCCTGGCGGTGCTGGGGGCCAGGGTCACCCCAGCCCTGCTCCGGTCTATCCGGGACCGGCTGCCCCTGCCGGTGGTCAACCTGACGTGCAGCGGGGACCGGGGGCTGGAGCCGCCGCCGGAGGGGGCGGACCGGATGGACTTTGACAGCCTGATGGACTGGTACGCCGGGGCGCTGCTGAGCCAGACGCCCTGTATGCGCATGAGCGATCTGACGGGACGGCGGGCGCTGACGGAGCACCCCATGCTCCGGGGCGTGGTGTACAATACGGTGAAGTTCTGCGACTACTACGGCTTCGACTATGCCGATCTGAAAAAGCGGCTGACGGTGCCCATGCTGAAGCTCGAGTCCGACTATATGCCCCAGCCGGCGGGGCAGTTGTCCACCCGGCTGGAGGCCTTTGCGGAGAGCCTGGGGCTGACCGCTCGGGAGGCGCCGCGGCCGCCGGCGGCCGCGGCCGGGGACGGCCTGTTTGCCGGCATCGACAGCGGCTCCACCACCACAAACATGGTGGTGATCGACCGCCGCCGGCAGGTGCTGGCCTCCGCCATCGTCCGCACCGGAGCCAAGGCCCAGAACGGCGCCCAGGCGGCGCTGGACGAGGTGTGCCGCCGGCTGAATGTGGGGCCGGGGGACTTCTCTGCGATCCTTGCCACCGGCTATGGCCGGGGGAATATCCCCTTCGCCACCGACACCAAAACGGAGATCACCTGCCATGCCAGGGGAGCCCATTTTCTCAACTCCGATGTCCGCACCATTGTGGATATCGGCGGCCAGGACAGCAAGGTCATCTGTCTGGACGACAGCGGGGCGGTGGTCAACTTCATCATGAATGACAAATGCGCCGCGGGCACCGGCCGCTTTTTGGAGATGATGGCCCGGACGCTGGAGCTGGAGCTGCCGGAGATGAGCCGGAAGGGGTTGAAATGGGACAGGGACCTGACCATCTCCAGTATGTGCACCGTCTTCGCTGAGTCGGAGGTCATCTCCCTCATCGCTGACAACCACACCGACAGCGACATCATCCACGGGCTGAACAAGTCCATCGCCGCCCGCACCGCCGCCATGGTCACCCGGGCCGGCGGGCAGCCCCCCTTTATGATGACCGGCGGCGTGGCCCGGAATCGAGGCGTGGTGAAGGAGCTGGAGACCCGGCTGGGCGCGCCGCTTTTCATCGCGGACGACCCGGACCTGTGCGGCGCCCTGGGCGCCGCCCTGTTCGCTCTGGAGGGCGGCTGATCTTCCTGTCATCAATTTGCCGCGCCGCGCATATACTGCTCTGTATACGGAAAACCGAAAGACAGTAAAAAGGAGCGATGCGCAATGGCGGAATATCGGCCCTGCCGGGAGCCCCAGCCCCCGCAGCAGGATATTGACGACTATATTTTCCCCGATCAGATGGAACAGAATGTCAGTCAGAGATAGCAGGAGGCCGCCGCGGCTTAGTTCCGCGGCGGCCTCCTGTCACATCTGAAAGACGATCCCGACCAGAGCGGCCAGGCCGATAAAGCAGATGGGGTGGAGCTTTTTCAATGGGGTGAATTTGATGAGGATGAAGATAACGGCGGCCAGCAGGATGGCGGGCCAGTAAAACAGCTCTGTTTTCACCACGCCGTATTCCGGCGCGGAAACCTCGTGGAACATGAGAGAGATCTTCGCCACCTGGAGCATGGCGGCGGTGATCAGAGCCACCGAGGCGGCCCGCAGGCCGTAAAAGACGCCGTCCACCACCCTGGACCGGCGGAACCTTTGCAGGAATTTGGCGATGATGAGGATGATGACCACCGAGGGGAAGATCAGGCCGAGCGTTGCCACCACGCCGCCCAGCAGCCCGCCGGTGGAAAAGCCCACATAGGTCGCCGTATTGATCCCCATGGGGCCCGGGGTGGACTCGGACACGGCGATCATGTCCGCCAGCTGCCCGTGGGTGAACCAGCCGGTGCGCTCGCCCAGGTCGGTGAGGAAGGGGATAGTGGCGAGGCCGCCGCCCACGGAGAACAGGCCTACCTTGCAGAATTCCCAAAACAGGCGCAGATAGATCATTTTCCCCGCCTCCCCTTTGCCAGCCGTACGCACAGACCGGCCACGCCGGACAGGATGACCAGCGTCACCGGGGACAGCACATAGCCCAGCGCCGCCCCCAGCACCCCCGCCGGCATGGGCAGGAAGGCCCCCGCCGCGGTCAGCAGCAGGACGACAGTGTAGATGACGCGGGTGGGCCCGTCGGTGACGGCGCCCTTGAACAGCTTGACGACGCTGGACAGGATCAGCGCCACCACCCCCGCCCGGACGCCGTTAAAGGCATGGACCACCCAGGCGACGTCCATGAAGCTCCGGAGGAAAGCCGCGATGATCAGGATGATGCAGACGGAGGGAAACACCAGCCCCAGGGTAGCCACCACGCCGCCCAGCGGTCCCGCCTGGCTGGAGCCCACAAAGGTGGCGGTGTTGACGGCGATGATGCCGGGGGTGCACTGGCCCACGGCGTAGTAGTCCGCCAACTGCTCCTCGGTGGTCCAGCCCTTGTTTTCCACCAGCTCCCGCTGCATGATGGGCAGCATGGCATAGCCGCCGCCGAAGGTGCAGACCCCCACCTTGGCAAAGGTCAGGAACAGGTCCAGGTGCTTGTTCATCGCAGTTCGTCCAGCTCCCTTCTCCACAGCGTGGCCACCGCGTCCGACGGCATCCGCCAGTCCCCTCTGGGGGAGAGGGTGACAGAGCCCACCTTGGGACCGTCCGGCAGACAGGAGCGCTTGAACTGCTGGGCAAAGAAGCGGCGGTAGAAGCTGTCCAGCCAATGCAGGATGACGGGCCGGTCATAGGTCCCGGCGAAGGCGTGCTCCGCCAGCCGCAGCACCTTCCGGGGCGGGAAGGCCCAGCGGATGGCGTAGTACAGGAAGAAGTCGTGGAGCTCATAGGGGCCGACCAGCTCCTCCGTGCGCTGGGCGATCTCCCCGTCCTTTGGGGGCAGCAGCTCGGGGGACACGGGGGTGTCCAGAATATCCCGCAGCACATTAGCCAGGGCGCCCTCCTGACTGTCCGCCACGTGGGTCACCAGATGGCGCACCAGGGTCTTGGGGATGGAGGCGTTGACGCCGTACATACTCATGTGGTCCCCGTTGTAGGTGGACCAGCCCAGGGCCAGCTCGGACAGGTCGCCGGTGCCGATGACCAGGCCGCCGCACTGGTTGGCCAGGTCCATGAGCACCTGGGTGCGCTCCCTGGCCTGGGCGTTTTCAAAGGTCACGTCCTGGTCGTCCGGCGACTGGTCAATATCGGAAAAGTGCTGCCGGACGGCGGCGGCGATGTCCACCGTCCGCAGCTCCGCCCCCAGGCTCTCCGCCAGCTTTTCTGCGTTGGACCGGGTGCGCCCGGTGGTGCCGAAGCAGGGCATGGTGACCGCCAAAATATCCCGCCGGTCCCGGCCCAGCAGATCAAAGGTCCGGGCGGTGATGAGGATAGCCAGCGTGGAGTCCAGCCCACCGGACAGGCCGAGGACCACCCGGGGGGCGCCGGTGTGCTCCAGCCGCTTTTTCAGCCCCAGGGCGGCGAGGTTCAGGATCTCCTCGCAGCGCTCCGCCCGGTCGTCCTCCCCCGCCGGCACAAAGGGGGTGGGGGAGACCCGGCGGGTGAGCGCAGTGGGCGTGAGGGCCATATCAAAAGCGGAGCAGTGAGGTCCCCCCGCCGCCGGTCCCGCTGGATAGGTGCCCACCCGGCGCCGCTCATAGGCCAGCCTGCACACGTCGAGCTCAGAGACGGTCAGGCCGGTGGCAAACCGCCGCTGGGCCAGCAGGACCCCGTTTTCCGCGATCAGGTCGTGACCGGTGAACACCAGATCGGTGGTGGACTCGCCCTCGCCGGCGTCGGCGTATACATACCCGCACACACACCGGGCGGACTGCCCCGTGACCAGGGCGCGGCGATAGTCCGCCTTCCCCGCCACCTCGTCGGAGGCGGACAGATTCAGGACGATGGTCGCCCCCGCCTGGGCCAGCTTCAGCGACGGCGGCTCCACCGCCCACAGGTCCTCGCAGATCTCCACGCCCACGGTGAACTCCGGCAGGGCGGCGCAGCGGAACAACTGCCTGGGGGTGAAGGGCGCGGCCTGACCGCACAGGGACAGGCTGATGGGGGAGACCCCGGCGGCTTCCGGCCACGCGGTGAACCACCGGGCCTCGTAAAACTCGCCGTAGTTTGGGATATATGTCTTGGGGACCACCCCCAAGATGCTGCCGCTTTGGAATATGACCGCGCAATTATACAGTTTATTGTTGTATCTGACGGGCATACCCAGGGCGGTGAGCAGGTCCAGCGCCCGGGTCTCGTCCAGAACGCGCCCCAGGGCGTCCTCCGCCCCTTGCAGCAGCGTGTCCTGCAAAAACAGGTCTCCGCAGGTGTATCCGGTGATACACAGCTCCGGCAGAGCCAGCACCTTGACGCCCTGCGCCGCCGCGTCCCGCATGAGGGCGGCGATCTGCTCCGCGTTGTACCCGCAGTCCGCCACCCGGATCCTCGGCGTACCCGCCGCCGCCTTGATCAAACCGTCTTTCATGACCATACCCCCTGTCTTTCGTGCCTATCATACTCTATAACTTTCCTAAAATCAAGGAAAGCTGAGGGCTCTTCCTTGATTTTCCCGCGGAAATGGTGTAAACTTAAAAAAGATTTTTATGCCCGCATGGGCGATCGACTTTATATAACAGGAGGGTCCCGCTATGGCATACACCTATGCTCAGTATCAGCAGAGCGCCGACTATATCCGCTCCCGCATCGGCGCCCGCGCCCCTAAAGTCGCCATGGTCTTAGGCTCCGGCCTGGGCTACATGGGCGATATCGTGGAGGACGCCGTGGCCGTCCCCTATGGCGACATCCCCCACTTCAAGGTGTCCACCGCCCCCGGCCACAAGGGCCGGCTGGTGTTCGGCACGCTGTCCGGCCAGAGCGTGGCGGTGATGCAGGGCCGGATGCATCACTACGAGGGCTACTCCTATGAGGACGTGTCCTACGGCGTGCGGGTGCTGCGGCTGCTGGGGTGCGACACCCTCATCGTCACCAACGCCGCCGGCTGCACCAACCGGGCGTGGAACGTGGGTGAGATCATGCTCATCACCGACCACATCAAGTTCTTTCTGGAATCCCCTCTCCGGGGAGAGAATCTGCCCGAGTTCGGCGTCCGTTTCCCCGATATGTCCCACATATATACCCCAGCGCTCCAGGAGACGGCCCGTCAGAGCGCCAGGGAGCTGGGCCTGACCCTGCGGGAGGGCGTGTACTGTTACTTCCCCGGGCCCCAGTTCGAGACGCCCGCCGAGGTCCGGGCCGCCCGTCTGCTGGGCGGCGACGCCTGCGGTATGTCCACCGCGCCGGAGGCCATCACCGCCGCCCACGCGGGTATGCGCGTCCTGGGCTTCACCCTGCTGAGCAATATGGCTGCCGGCATCCTGGATCAGCCCCTCAGCGGGGAGGAGGTCAACGCCGCCGCCGAGGCGGCGAGAGACCACTTCTCCAGGCTGATCCTCGCCTGCCTGAAGAAGCTGTGATCCGGCGCCCACTCTGACAAAGGGGAGGATACCCATGTCTATTCTGTTCAAAAATGTCACCGCCGTTCTCCAGGACGGCGCCCATACCGTCCTGCCCAATGCATTTGTGGCGGTGGACGGGGCGAAGATCGCCTCTGTAGGCGGCGACCGGCCCCAGGGCGCCTTCGAGCGGGAGATCGACGGCAAGGGCGGCGTCCTCATGCCGGGGCTGGTGAACTGCCACACCCATGTGCCCATGACCGCCATGCGGGGCTATGGGGACGGCCACGATCTCCAGGACTGGCTGAACAACTTCATCTTTCCCGTGGAGGCCAAGTGGGACGACCGGGCCATCCGGGCCTGCGCGGACCTGGGCCTGATGGAGATGATCGCCTCCGGCGTCACCTGCCTTGCCGATATGTATATGCACA
>CAZUWQ010000030.1:0-9362 GCA_964624195.1 uncultured Oscillospiraceae bacterium
CTCCACCAGCGTGAGGCAGCCGTCCTTGTCGTACTTCAACAGCTGGATGTCCATGCGGGTGTTTCGGGCAATATCCCGCATTTTGACGGACTCGGTGACGGAGGCCACCAGGGTGTAGGCCACGCCGTGCTTTTTGGCCCGGCCCGTGCGGCCGATGCGGTGGATATAGTATTCCTGCTCGTCGGGCACGTCGTAGTTGAATACCGCGTCCACGTCGTCGATATCCAGCCCGCGGGCGGCCACGTCGGTGGCCACCAGTACCCGCAGCTTGCCCTCCTTGAACTGCTTCAGCGTCTTTTCCCGGACGCTCTGCTGGATGTCGCCGTGGATGGCCTGACAGGGGAAGCCCCGCATTTTCAACAGACCGGCCAGCCGGTCGGTCATGTTCTTGGTGTTGCAGAAAGCGATGGCCCGCTCGTACTGCCCGGCGTTGAGCAGGGCGGTCATGGTGTCCAGCTTCTGCTCCCGGCCTATGAGCTCGATCTGAAATTGCTGGATGTCCGGGCGGTTCTGCTCCACCGGGCGGACGGTGATCTCCGCCGGGTCGCGCTGGTACACCCAGGAGATGTCCATCACCTCCCGGCTGATGGTGGCGGAGAACAGTCCCAGGTTCCGCCGGTGGGGCATCTTGTCCAAAATGCGGGTCACGTCCTGGATGAAGCCCATGTCCAGCATCCGGTCCGCCTCGTCCAGCACCACGGTCTGGACGGCGTCCAGCTTGACGGTGCGGCGCTTCATGTGGTCCATCAGGCGGCCCGGGGTGGCCACCACGAGCTGGGGGGCGTTTTTCAGTTGGGTGATCTGCTTTTCAATGGGCTGTCCGCCATAGAGACACACCACCCGCACGCCCTCCCGGAAGGCGCACAGATCCCGCAGCTCGTCCCTGATCTGAATGGCCAGTTCCCGGGTGGGGGCCAGGATCAGCCCCTGGACGGTGCTTTCGTCCGGGTCGATGTGCTCCACCATGGGGATGCCGAAGGCGTAGGTCTTGCCGGTGCCGGTGGGGGCCTTAGCCACCACGTCCTTCCAGTCCATGAAATAGGGGATGGCGCCGCCCTGAATGGCGGTGGCCTGCCGGTAGCCTTTTTTGTCCAGCGCCTTCATGGTGGCCTCGGACAGGCCCATGTCCTTATAATAGTAGACTTCCTGTACTTCTATACCGTTGATTTCCATATCGACGTTCCTCTCTCTGTCACGGTCGGAAACAGTATACCACACTTATGGACGGAACGCAAACCTCAGCCAAAGAAAATGGTCCCACTTGAATTCCTATCGGTTTTGTGGTATTTTATCGACAGAGAGAAAGAGGGTGCGCCCTATGAAAATTTCCACAAAGGGCAGGTACGCGCTGCGGCTGATGGTCGATCTGGCCGTGGCGGAGCGTGGGACGCCGGTGTCCCTCCGGGACGTGGCCCGGCGGCAGCAGCTCAGCGACAAATATCTGGAGCAGATCGTCACGCCCCTGTCCCGGGCGGGACTGGTGCGCTCCGTCCGGGGCGCCGGCGGCGGCTATCTGCTCACCCGGGCGCCGGAGGAATATACCGTGGGCGACATCCTCCGTCCGCTGGAGGGCGACCTGGCGCCGGTGGAGTGCGCTACCGACGACACTTTCTGCGAGCGGTGCGACCAGTGCGTCACCGTGGAGCTGTGGCAGGAGATCCACCGGGCGGTGTCCCAGGTGGTGGACAACACCACCCTGGCCGACCTGGTGGAGCGGCAGAAAAAGAAACAGGCGGGGTCGGCGTGACGGGAGCGTCGATCGCGGATACCGCGTTCGATCAGCTTGTCAAAAAAGTGGAAACGCCGCTTGTTTGACAAGCTGAAAGGGTCTGCCGTGAGACGCGGTTTCAGGGCAGCATAGAAGTCTATGGATCAAAAAAGTTATGGGGGAACCGCGAAAATGGCGGTTCCCCCATAACTTTTTTATCTCAGAGCTTGCGCTTTGCGGCAGGTCTGCCGCGGCGGGCCGATCAAAGCTTACGCCTGGAAATATACGGTCGTGTTGGCTACGGTCATCATAGTGATGATCATGGTGTTGAGGAACGCGGGGATCCAGACGTTTCCGGTCTTCTTGTACAGGAACTTGGTCAGGCAGGAGGCCAGGGCAAGGGTGGGCACCAGGGCCATCAGCAGGATGCCGGACAGGGCCTCTCCGGGATAGAAGGCAGAGCCGGTGGTAAACAGGATGCCATACTGGAAAATGAGCCACAGGAGGATGCCGCCCATATTGGTCAGCGCGGCCAGCACATAGCCCCAGGCGCCCTGAAGCTTTTCGGTGCTGGTATTGTTGACGCAGGCCATGCCGGCCACCAGATAGTAGATGAAGAACAGGGGCATATACTTGAGAGCGGCGGGGATGGCACTGACCTCAAAGCTCTTGAACGCGAAGGTCCAGATGCGGAAGTCGGTCTTGAAGATGGCGTCCACGAGGAACACCAGGGCGAAGGCGGCAATAGTTACGATCGCCGCGACACAGAAAGAGGACACGACGGTCATTACGTTGCCGGAGATACCGTAGTGGGCCAGGCTGGAGCCCTGACTCTTTTTGTCGCCCAGCAGATAGACGGAAACCATGACCACGGCGGCAATACAGGCACAGGTCACAGCCCATGTGGCGATGCTGCTGGTAGTGGGGGCCTGGAAGATCTCGTTGTTGGGAATGCCCTTGGTGACCATGTAGCGCATCAGAACGCCGGCCACGATGACCACGACAGAGCCGCCGATCCAGGTGGATCTCTGCTCCTCTTTGGTGACCAGGGCGGCAATCAGGCCGATGATGCCGCAGACGATAGCCAGGAACGCGGCGTAGCCCAGCCAGTTATTGGCCTCGGAGCTGCCCGCTGTGTAGATAATGGATGGGATCACCATGGTCACCAGGAAAAGGGCGATGGCGCTTACCCGCCCGCGGGTGGTGGTGGCGCCGGGCAGGGGAGAAGGCTTGTCGGTGACGGCTTTCTTCAGGAACGGGACCTTTATCAGCAGGAGGACCAGGGAGACGATCGTCATGAAAAAGCCGACCATGGCCACCAGCTCAAAGAGTTCCTTGAACATCCAGATCTGGTTATTGGAGGCGATGCTGTTCAAGGACTCCTGGTAGCCGGCGAACGCGGTTTCATAGAAGGAAAGCATACACGCCGTAGTGGTCTTGGAAAAGTGGTTCCAGGGATGGATCTGGTTGGGCTCATAAATGATGCGCTGACCGCCGTCGGAGGTGGAGTACCAGGTGTCGGACTTGACGTCGGGGTCCAAAACGGCGTTGCCGTCCGCGTCGTAGCTGATGGTCTCCAGAATGGTCTGCCCTTCCTCGGTGGACACATAGTCCTTGTAATTGACGGTGCCCACATCGCCGGAGGCATTGAAGAAGAACTCGTCGTAATGCGCGGCGATCTTACCGATGGTGCGCCCGCCGAACATGGAGGCGCCGGTGGCCGCGTCCAGGCCCAGATAGGAGGTCCAGGAATAATCGGAGCCGGCGGACAATTGGGCGCAGATCATCCGAATGCCGGTGGCCTGATAGGACAGCTCGTCATAGTAGACGGCGGTGGTGGAGGAGAAGCCGCCCATGGAGTGACCGCTGACGGCGATGATGCCGTTGCCGTCAGAATCCTTCAGGACATAGTCCTGCTGGTACATATACTGGACGGCGTCCCAGACGGCGGTGGGCCAGAAGCTGAAGAACGCGCCGGTGTGCTCCGAGTCACCGGTGGAATGCCCGTGGTCATACATATCCAGCGCCAGGACCACATAGCCCCGGCGGGACATCTCGATGGCGGGGGCATCCTGCATCTCGGCGCTGTTCAGATAGCCGTGAGTAGTGACCAGCGTTGGCCGGGGGTTGGACGCGTCGACGCCCTTGGGCAGATACAGCAGGCCGGACAGGGTGCCGGACTCGGTGTCAAAGTAAACGCGGGACACCTTGACGGAATAGAACGATGTGTTGAACGCTTGGGCGATGACGCTGCCCAGCAGCATGACCACCAGGCCGATGACCAGGACGATGACGGCCTTGTTTTTCTTTGCTGTCTTCATAATGAAACCTCCTTAAAGCTCTCCTTCTCAAGATCCGTTTCCTGCGGGGCTGCTCATCCGGCAGCCTGCGCTTCCCCCCTCTAAAAAACAAGATGAGCATGACGACACAGACGGCCATCACGCTCTTCTCCACTCTCACGAGCTGGTATATGCTTACTCTGAACATAGCAAAATAATATCACTTTGTCAAGTAGAAAAATGAAAGGTTGTATAAAATAGATAAAAACGGCTGCTATTTTTTTACACGAATGGGGACGTCAAATGGGGCGGACGACTCTTGCGTTTCCGTCCGGGTGCTGTTATAATAAGAAAAAATTTTGTGCGGAGTGTTTGAGATGCGCAAGGTGGTCCAAGGGCCGCTTTGCGCTTTTTTTACGAACGCACGGCACGGCGGTTGACGGAGGGTGGATTCAAATGAACAGAGCACAGTTCCTGGAGCTGCTGGCAAACGGGCCGGTCATCGCGTCGGTGAAGGACGACGCGGGCCTTGCCGCGGCGCTGAAAAGCGACGTGGCGGTGATCTTCCTTCTCTATGGCGACATCCTCACCATCGGAGACCTTGTGGGCAGAGCTCATGACGCGGGCAAGGTGGTGTTCGTCCATCTGGACCTGGTGGACGGCCTGTCCTCCCGGGAGATCTGCGTGGACTATATCGCCCGGCATACAGCCGCCGACGGGGTGCTGTCCACCAAGGCCAACCTGACGAAGCGGGCTAAGGAGCTGGGGCTGCTGGCTGTCCAGCGGTTTTTCCTGCTGGACTCCATGGCCATCCAGAACATCGGAAGGCACCTTTCTCAGGAGATCTCAGACCTTATTGAGGTGCTTCCCGGCCTGATGCCCAAGATCATCCGCGAGGTGCGGGCGGTGGCGAGCAAGCCGGTCATCGCCGGCGGACTCATCAAAGACAAGGAGGACGTGACCGGCGCGCTGGGCGCCGGGGCGGTGGCGGTGTCCACCACCAGCCCCGCCGTGTGGTCGATGTGAGCCTGTTTCGCCGGCTGAGGATCGATCCCGCGCCTGCTCCGGAGAATGAGAGCGAAACAGGATCAGGTCCCCGCCGGGGCGGGCTTGTTTTGTCCGTTTTGTTTGGCGCTGATTTTACAGAGGGAGGTCTGATGATGTACGATGTCCTGATCATTGGCTGCGGGATCACCGGCGCGGCCACAGCCTTTGAGCTGTCCAAATACCGGTTGAAGGTGGGCGTTCTGGAGCGGGAAAACGACGTGGCCGTGGGCACCACCAAGGCCAATTCCGCCATCCTCCACGCGGGGTATGACCCCAAGCCCGGGTCCCTCATGGCCCGGCTCAACGTGCGGGGCGTGGAGCTGGCCGGGGAGCTATGCGGGAAGCTGGACGTGCCCTATGACCCATGCGGGTCCATGGTGCTGGCCTTTTCTGAGGAGGAAAAGCCCTGCCTGGAGGAGCTGTACCGGCGGGGCGTTGAAAACGGCGTACCCGGGCTGAAGCTGCTCACCGGGGACGAGGCCCGGGCCATGGAGCCCAATTTGTCTGAACAGGTGGTGGGCGCGCTGCTGGCGCCCTCTGCCGCCATCTGCTCCCCCTGGGAGTACTGCTTGGCCCTGGCGGAGACAGCGGTGAGAAACGGAGCCGAGCTCCGCCTGGATACGGAGGTCACCGGGCTGGAGGCCGCCGACGGCGGCTGGCTGGTCCACACCGGCCAGGGGGACTTTTGGAGCCGCTATGTGGTCAACGCCGCCGGGGTGGACGCCCAGGCGGTCCACGAGCTGGCCGCCCCCCATACCTTTACTATCCAGCCCGTCCGGGGCCAATACTATCTGCTGGACAAGAGCGAGGGGGACCGGGTGGGCCATGTGATCTTCCAGTGCCCCAGCGAGCTGGGCAAGGGCGTGCTGGTGGCTCCCACCGTCCACGGCAATCTTATCGTGGGCCCCGACTCGGTGCCGGTGGCGGGAGAAGACACCTCGGTCACCGCGGACGGGCTGGCCTATGTCCGCCGGACCGCCGCCAAGTCGGTGCCGTCGATCCAGTTCAACCAGTCCATCCGCAACTTCGCGGGGGTCCGGGCCACGGGGGACACCGGAGACTTCATTCTGGAAGAGACCGCTCCCCATTTCATCGAGCTGGCGGGTATCTGCTCGCCGGGGCTGTCCGCCGCCCCCGCCATCGGGGAGTACGCGGCGGGGCTGCTGGCTCAGTCCGGCCTGGTCCTGGAGAAGAAAGAGCGCTTCGTCTGCCAACGCCGCCGCACCCGCTTCAAGGAGCTGCCGCCCGAACAGCGGGCGGCCCTGGTGGAGCGGGAGCCCGCATACGGGCGGGTCATCTGCCGGTGCGAGACGGTCACCGAGGGCGAGATCCTGGAAGCCCTCAGAGGCCCCATCCCGCCCAGGTCGGTGGATGGAGTCAAGCGCCGGGTGAACGCGGGCATGGGCCGCTGTCAGGGCGGTTTCTGCGGTCCCCGGGTGGTGGAGATATTGTCCCGGGAGCTGGGGGTGTCCCCCGGCGAGATCGTCCAGGATCGGGCGGGCACCTGGCTGCTGGCCTGTGAGACGAAGGGAGGGCAAGCTGATGTATGACCTCATTGTCATCGGCGGCGGCCCCGCCGGTCTGGCGGCGGCCTGTGCCGCCTGGGAACAGGGCTTGAGGCGCATCCTGATCGTAGAGCGTGATAAAGAGCTGGGCGGCATACTGAACCAGTGCATCCACAATGGCTTTGGCCTGCACCAGTTTAAAGAGGAGCTGTCCGGCCCGGAATATGCCGGGCGGTTTATCAATATGCTGGCGGACACCGGTGTGGAGGTCCGCCTGGACACCATGGTGCTGGACGTGACGGCAGACCGGCAGGTCCACATGGTAGGCCGGGCGACCGGCTACCGGGTGGAAGCGGCGTCGGCCATCGTGCTGGCCATGGGCTGCCGGGAGCGGACCCGGGGGGCCATCGCTATCCCCGGCACACGGCCTGCAGGCGTATTCACCGCGGGCGCGGCCCAGCGGTATGTCAATATGGAGGGCTGGCTGCCCGGCAAGCGGGTGGTCATACTGGGCAGCGGCGACATCGGCCTGATCATGGCCCGGCGTATGACCCTGGAGGGGGCCAGGGTGCTGGCCTGCGTGGAGGTCATGCCTTATTCCAGTGGGCTGAACCGGAACATCGTCCAGTGCCTCCATGATTATGATATTCCCCTGTATCTGTCCCACACCGTCACTGACATTCGGGGGAAAGACCGGGTGGAGCAGGTGGTCGTGTCCGAGGTGGACGGCAAGCGGGAGCCTATCCCCGGCACTGAGATGGTATTTGACTGCGACACATTGCTTTTGTCTGTGGGACTGATCCCCGAAAACGAGCTGACCCGCCAGGCAGGTATTGCCATCGACCGCCGGACCAACGGCGCGGTAGTCTATGAGAACATGGAGACCTCTCTCCCCGGTGTGTTTGCCTGCGGTAACGTGTGCCATGTCCACGATCTGGTGGACTATGTATCCGCCGAGAGCCGGCGGGCAGGCATCGCCGCCGCCCGGTATGTCCAGCGCGGCAGCCATGGGGGAGAGACGGCGCTGGAGGTGAAGAACGGCGGCGGAGTCACCTACACTGTGCCCCAGCGCATCCGCCCGGAAGGGGTCGAAAAGCTGTGCGAGCTGTTTTTCCGCGTGAACCGGGTGTGCGGCGACAGCGAGATCGTGGTCACGTCCGGAGGGACACAGCTCGCCTGCTTCAAGCGGGAGCATCTGGCCCCCGGAGAGATGGAGCATATCGTACTGCCCAGAGTCCTGCTGGAAAAGGCAAAGGAAGAACTGACCGTGTCCATCCGGGAGGTGGCGAAATGAAGGAGCTTATCTGTATTGTCTGTCCCAAAGGCTGCCATTTGAAGGTGGATACAGAAAATGGCTGTGCTGTCACCGGAAACAGCTGCCCCCGGGGGGCGGAGTATGGTAAGATGGAGCTGACCCACCCCACCCGGGTGGTCACCTCTACCGTCCGCTGTGTCGGCGGAGCGCACCCCCGCTGTCCGGTCAAGACCGACCGGGCCGTTCCCAAGGAGCTGATGTTCCGAGTGATGGAGGCGCTGAACGGCGTGACCCTGAACGCGCCCGTCCGGGTAGGCCAGGTGGTGGTGGAGCGCGTCTGTGGGACGGAAGCCAACGTCGTGGCTACCCGCGATCTGGATGTGGTTTAAAACGAAGGGGGAAGCAGTATCATGGGAAAGTACATCGTTGCTTTGGACCAGGGAACGACCAGCTCCAGAGTCATCATCTTTGACCGGGAGCAGAATATTTTGGGCCTGAGCCAAAAGGAGTTTACCCAGTTCTATCCCCAGGAGGGCTGGGTAGAGCACGACGCCATGGAGATCTGGTCCTCTCAGTACGCGGTGATGATGGAGGCGGTGGCCCAGTCGGGCATCGACCCGGCGGACATCGCGGGCATCGGTATCACCAATCAGCGGGAGACCACCATCCTGTGGGACCGGGAGACGGGCCGGCCCATCTACAACGCCATCGTCTGGCAGTGCCGGCGGACGGCGGATATCGTGGACGGACTGCTGGCGGACGGCCTGGGCGATCACATCAAACAGACCACCGGCCTGGTGCCTGACGCCTACTCCTCCGCCACCAAGATCAAATGGATCCTGGACCATGTGGAGGGGGCCCGGGAAAAGGCCGAGCGGGGCGAGGTGCTCTTCGGCACCGTGGACAGCTGGCTGGTGTGGAAGCTCACCGGTGGCGCGGCCCACGTCACCGACGTGACCAACGCCTCCCGCACCATGCTGTATGACATCCACAAGCTGGACTGGGACGACACGCTCTTGCGGGCCCTGGACATCCCCCGGGCCATGCTGCCCCAGGTGCGCTCGTCCAGCGAGATTTACGGCTACGCGGACATTCAGGGCGTCAAGGTGCCCATCGCCGGCATCGCCGGCGACCAGCAGGCGGCCCTGTTCGGCCAGACCTGTTTCGACGCGGGCGACGCCAAAAATACATACGGCACCGGCTGCTTCCTGCTGATGAACACCGGCGAGGAGCCCTGCGAAAGTAAAAACGGCCTTATCACTACTATTGCTATTGGTTTGAACGGCAAGGTGCAGTACGCGCTGGAGGGCTCAGTGTTTGTAGGCGGCGCGGTGATCCAGTGGCTCCGGGACCAGATGCGCTTCTTTACTGAGAGCCGGGACGCGGAGTATTACGCCCAGAAGGTGCCCGACAACGGCGGCGTCTACCTGGTGCCCGCCTTCACCGGCCTGGGAGCGCCCTACTGGGATATGTATGCCAGAGGGACCATCGTGGGCCTCACCCGGGGTACCAGGCGGGAGCACATCATCCGGGCGGCCCAGGAGTCCATCGCCTATCAGGTGGCCGAT
>CAZUWQ010000031.1:0-8492 GCA_964624195.1 uncultured Oscillospiraceae bacterium
AAGGAGCACGCCATGAAAAAGACAGACCCGAGATATAACGCCTATACCAGGATCCTGTGGGATGAGCTCAGGGTGGCCATGGGCTGCACGGAGCCCATCGCGGTGGCCTATGCCTGCGCCGTGGCGCGGAAGACGCTGGGCGGCGTCCCGGACCGGGTCATCCTGTCCGTCAGCGGCAATATCATCAAAAACGTCAAAAGCGTGGTGGTCCCCAACACCGGCGGAAAACGGGGCCTGGAGGCCGCCGCGGCCGCCGGCGTGACGGCGGCGGACGCGGATGCGGAGCTGGAGTGTATCGCCAGGCTCGGCCCGGAGGACATTGCCGCCATCGACGCTTACCTGACCAGGCGCTGTATCGAGGTCCGCGCCCTGGACGCGGACCGCCCCTTTGCTATCGAGGCCGCCGTTTTTCGGGGGCCGGACAGCGCCCGGGTCCACGTCGTCGATCGGCACACCAACATCGTCCTCATCAGCCGCAACGACCGGGTCCTCATGAAAAAGGACGCGCCCCCCGCGGCGGCGGAGGACCCCCTTCAGGAGCTGCTGACGGTGGAGGGCATCCTGGACTACGCCGACAGCCTGGAGATCGACGATATCCGGGAGCCGGTGGAGCGGCAGATCGCCCTGAATATGGCCATCTCCGACGAGGGCCTGCGGGGCCGGTACGGCGCGATGATCGGCAGGGAGAGCCTGACCGCCATGGGCGACGGGCTCCGGGCCCGCCTGCGCGCCCGGGCCGCTGCCGGCTCCGACGCCCGGATGAGCGGCTGCACCCTGCCGGTGGTCATCGTATCCGGCAGCGGCAACCAGGGCCTCACCGCCTGCGTCCCGGTGGTGGAATATGCCCGCGCAAAGGGCCTTCCGGACGACAAGCTCTACCGGGCGCTGGCCGTGTCCGACCTGCTGACCATCCATCAAAAAACGCGCATCGGCCGGCTCTCCGCGTTCTGCGGCGCGGTGAACGCGGCCACCTCCGCGGCGGCGGCCATCGCCTACCTGGACGGCACGGGCATGGAGGGCGTGGCCCACACCCTGGTCAACTCCCTGGCCATCGTGTCCGGCATGGTGTGCGACGGGGCCAAGGCGTCCTGCGCGGCCAAGATATCGCTGGCGCTGGAGGCGGGGCTCATGGGCTACGAGATGTTCAAGTCCGGCCACGAATTCGCGGACGGCGACGGCATCGTCAAAAAGGGCGTGGAGGTCACCCTGGCCAACGTGGGCCGCCTGGGCAGCGACGGTATGCGCCAGACGGACCGGGAGATCCTCTCCATCATGGTGGGGGACTGAACGACCTGTCCCGCCTCGATCAAAACAGCAGCGGAGCGCCCCTGTCACACCGGCAGAGGCGCTCCGCTGCTGTTTTCTGTCTATCGGCCCTTTCTCTCAGATCGCCCGCATCCGGATGACGCCGGGGAGCTTCCGGATGTCGGACAGCACCGCCTCGTCCACAGGCGTGCCCACATCCAAAATGGTGTAGGCGCGATCCCCCCTGGACTTGTTGGTCATGTTCTCCACATTGACGCCGCCGTTGGACAGCTGGAAGGTGATGTTGGCAAGCATGGCCGGGATATTGCGGTGGATGACGCACAGGCGCTGGGCGCCGGAGCGCTCCATGGCCGCGTTGGGGAAGTTTACGGAATTCCTGATATTTCCGTTCTCCAAAAAGTCCCGCAGCTCGTCGGCGGCCATAACGGCGCAGTTGTCCTCGCTCTCCGGCGTGGAGGCGCCCAGATGGGGTATGGGCACCACGCCGTCGGCCTGGGCCAGGGCGTTATCCGGGAAGTCGGTGACGTAGCGGGCGGCCTTGCCGGATCGGAGCGCCGCCAGCATAGCCTCCGTGTCCACCAGCTCCCCCCGCGCCAGGTTGACCACCCGCACCCCGTCCTTCATCCGGGCCAGGGCGTCGGCGTCGATGATATGGCGGGTGGCGTCGGTATAGGGCACATGGACGGTCACATAGTCGGAGACCCGGTACAGCTCGGCCGCGTCCTTCACTACATGGACGTGACGGTCCAGCCGCAGGGCGGCGTCCACCGACAGATACGGGTCGCAGCCGTACACCTCCATGCCCAGCCCCAGCGCCGCGTTTGCCACCAGCGCCCCGATGGCGCCCAGCCCCAGCACCCCCAGAGTCTTGCGGTACAGCTCCGGCCCCACGAAAGCGGACTTGCCCTTCTCCACCACTGCGGCCACATCGGCGCCGGCGGCGGCCTGCTCCCTCACCCAGACGCTGCCCCCCAGGATGTCCCGGGAGGCCAGCAGCAGGGCGCAGATCACCAGCTCCTTCACCGCGTTGGCGTTGGCCCCCGGGGTGTTGAACACCACGATGCCCGCCTCGGCGCACCTGTCCACCGGGATGTTGTTCACCCCGGCCCCCGCCCGTGCGATGGCCCACAGGCTGTCGGGAAAGTCATAGTCGTGGAGCTTGGCAGACCGGACCAGGATGCCGGCCTCGTTCTCCACCCCGTCCCCCACGGTATAGCGGTCCGCAGGCAGGCGATCCAGCCCTGCCTGGGATATCTTGTTCATAGTCTTGATCTGATACACGGAGCACTCCTCCTGACTTGGTCCCGCCGGCCCTCAGTTGGCTTGGTCGAACGCTTTGATAAAGTCGGCCAGCTTTTCCACGCCCTCTGTGGGCATGGCGTTGTAGATGCTGGCCCGCAGCCCGCCCACACTGCGGTGGCCCTTCAGATTGACGAATCCGGCGGCGGCGGCCTCGGCCACGAATTTGGCATCCAGCTCCGCGTTGGCGGAGCGGAAGGTCACGTTCATGTCGGAGCGGCTGTCCTTCTCCGCGACACAGGTGAACAGCCGGGAGTTGTCCAGCACATCATAGAGCAGCCCGGCCTTGGCGCGCTTGACGCGCTCCATGCCCTCAACGCCCCCCTGCTCCTCCAGCCATTCCAGCACCAGCCCCAGCATATAGATACACCAGCAGGGCGGCGTATTATACATGGAATCCTTGTCGATCATGGTCTTATAGCTCATCATCAGCGGGGTATAGGGCAGCTCATGGCCCGCCAGGTCCTCCCGGACCACGGCGATGGTCAGCCCCGCCGGGGCCAGATTCTTCTGCGCCCCGCCGAAGATGACGCCGTATTTGGACACATCCACCGGCCGGGACAGGAAGTCGGACGACATATCGCACACGATAGGCACGTCCCCGGTCTCGGGCACATACTGCCACTCGGTGCCGTAGATGGTGTTGTTGGCGCAGTAGTAGAAATAGCTGGCCTCCGGGTCCAGCTTCAGCCGGTCCTGTTTGGGGATATAAGTGTGATTTTTGTCCTCGCTGGAGGCGGCCAGGTGGATGTCGCCGTACTTTTTCGCCTCTTTATAGGCGATGTTGGCGAAGTTTCCGGTGACGGCGTAGTCCGCCTTGCCGGTCCTGCCGATCAGGTTCAGCGGCGCCATGGAGAACTGGCTGGACGCGCCCCCCTGCAAGAACAGCACCTTGTAGTTGTCCGGCACGCGGAACAGCCGGATAAAGTTGGCCTTGGCGTCGTCAAAGATCTTCTGAAATACCTTGGAGCGGTGGCTCATCTCCATCACGGACATCCCGGAGCCGTGGTAGTTGGTGATCTCCGCGCCCGCCCGGGTGAGCACCTCCAGCGGCAGCATGGAAGGGCCTGCGGAAAAGTTATAAACACGTTGATCCTCCATCGTCGATCTCCTCCTTGATCCGGTGGGACCCGTTATTGCTTTTATTGCTTTAGCGTGTTGTATTTATTATATGTTCCAAGGCCCGTTTCTGTCAATGACAGATGCCCCCAAATGGGGGTCAGCCGCAAAATCTTTGTGAAATTTCCCTTTTTTAGGCGCGATCTCTATTTCCTTTTGGTGAAATTTGTGATATGGTATTTTTAGAAGTTGCGCGCCCTGATCCAGGGCGAACAAGCGAGGCGCCGTGAGGGCCCCATTGAGGATGGGAGCGTGAGCGTATGGATGATCTGCGTCTGACCTATGAGGTGGCCGCCGACGATCTGAACCGGGCGGGGGAGGCGTCCTCCCAGGTGAAGCAGGCCCTGCGGAAAATGGGGCTGGACTCCGACACCATCCGCCGGGTGTCCGTCTGTATGTACGAGGGTGAGATCAACATGGTCATCCACGCCCACGGCGGCGCCGCCACCGTAGACGTGGGCCTGGACCGGATCACCATCACCCTCACCGACCGGGGCCCCGGCATCCCGGACATCGAGCGGGCTATGCAGGCGGGCTTCACCACCGCCGGCGACGACGTAAGGGACCTGGGCTTCGGCGCGGGCATGGGCCTCCCCAACATGGAGAAGTACAGCGACGAGCTGCGCGTCGACTCCACCGTGGGCGTGGGCACCACCGTCACCATGATCGTAAAAATTCCGTAAGGGGGCGGTTTCCCGTGCGCCATTCAGTGGTCGTGGAATACAAAAAATGCAGGGGCTGTACCACCTGCATCAAAAGCTGCCCCACCGAGGCCATCCGGGTGCGCAGCGGCAAGGCCACCATCCTGCCCAACCGCTGTATCGACTGCGGCACCTGCAGCCGGGTGTGCCCCCACCGGGCGGTGCGCTCCGTGCCGGACAGCTTTGACGTGCTGCAAAATTATCAGTACAGCATCGCCGTGCCCGACCCGGCGCTCTACGGGCAGTTTCACAACCTGGACGACCGGAACGTGATCCTCAACGGCCTGCTGGAGCTGGGCTTCGACAACGTGTACGAGTCCGCCGCCGCCGGCGAGCTGCTGGCGGACTTTCTCCGGGAGCGGCGGAAGGACGGGCGGCGGACGGCCCCCGAGATCTCCCCCTGGTGCCCCGCGGTGGTGCGGCTCATCTCCATCCGCTTTCCCGAGCTGCTGGGCTCCATCGCCCCCGTGATCACCCCCTCCGAGCTGGCCGCTGTGCTGGCGCGGGAGCGGGCGGTGGAGGACACCGGTCTGTCCCCCGAGGAGATCGGCGTGTTCTCCATCGTCCCCTGCTCCTCTCTCATCACCTCCGCCTCCGCCCCCGACGGACTGCGGGCCCCGGTGCTGGACGGCGCCTTCGCCATCCGGGACGTGTACATGGCCCTGCTGGAGCCCATGCGGAAGCTGGACCGGACCCGGCTGCGCCCGCTGGCGTCCGCCGGCGCCGCCGGCGTGGCCTGCGCCTGTGTGGGCGGCGAGGCCCTGGCCCGGCGCGAGACCGACTATGTGGCGGTGGACGGCATCGACAACGTGATCCATATGCTGGAGGACATCGAGGACGGCCGCCTGCCCGAGGCGGACTTCATCGAGCTGCGGGCCTGCACCCAGGGCTGTCTGGGGGGCTGTCTCAACGCGGAAAATCCCTTTGCCGCCCGGCTGCGGCTGAAAAAGCTGATGGACCGTCTGCCCCCCTCCGGCGGGCGCCCCCACACCGGCACCCCGGTGGAGGACATTCTGAACAAGGCGGAAAAGCCGGAGTTCCTGCCTACCTTCCTGCTGGACCCGGACCGGCGCAAGGCCATGGAGAAGCTGCTGCGGATCCAGGAGCTGGAGGAGCAGCTGCCCGGCCTGCGCTGCGGCGCCTGCGGCGCCCCCTCCTGCCGGGCCTTTGCCGAGGATGTGGTCATGGGCCGGGCCAGCGAAGAGGACTGCATTTTCAAGGTCCGGGAGCGGATGCGGCACATGGCGGGCAGCACCGACGCGGACGAGTACCTGCCCGCCCCCTTCCGGCGCAGAAGGCCCGGCGCCCAGCAGCCCCCGGAGGACAGCGACTGACAGGGGATTTCTGATCTGAACAGAAAGGGTGTGTCACCATGACCGTACAGGACCTGATGGACCGGCTGGAGCTGACCCCGTTCCACCTGGCCGACGGGGAGCGTCCCGTCACCGGCGGCTACTGCGGCGATCTGCTCAGCTGGGTGATGGGCAAGGCCCCCGCCGACGGGGCCTGGTTCACCATCATGAGCAATCTCAACGTGGCGGCGGTGGCCGCCCTCACCGACGTGGCCTGCGTGGTGCTCACCGAGGACGTGGCGCCGGACGACCCCCTGCTCCGGAAGGCCCGCGTCCAGGGCGTCAACCTGCTGGGCAGCGGCCGGTCCACTTACGACTGCGCCGCCCGCCTTGCCGTCCTGCTGGCCCAGGACCGTCCGGACCCATGAAGGACTATTTCTTTGACTTCCATCTGCACAGCTGCCTGTCCCCCTGCGGATCCGACGACATGACCCCCGCCGACCTGGCCAATATGTGCGCCCTGGCGGGCTATGACGTCGTGGCTCTCACCGACCACAACACCACCGGCAACTGCGCCGCCTTCTGCCGGGCAGCGGAGGCGGCGGGCCTGCTGGCCTTGCCGGGGATGGAGCTGACCACCGCCGAGGAGGTCCATGTGGTCTGCCTGTTCCCGGACCTGCCGTCCGCTCAGTCCTTCGGCGCGCTGGTGCTTGATCGCCTGCCCCCTCTGGACAACGACCCCGCCTTCTTTGGCCATCAGCTGCTGATGGACGAGACCGGCCGGGTGCTGGGCGAGGAGCGGGCGCTGCTGGCCGGGGCCGCCGCCATCGGCCTCTATGAAGTGCCGGCGCTGGCGCGGGACTTCGGCGGCCTGGCCTGGCCCGCCCACATCGACCGGGACTCCTTTTCCCTCCTGTCCAATCTGGGCTTCTGGGACCCGGCGCTGGACTTTTCCCTGGCGGAGGTGTCCCCCCGATGCCCCGACGAGCTCCGCCGGCGGCCCGACCTGGCCGGTCTGCGCTTCATCACCGGCTGCGATGCCCACTGCCTTGATCAGATCCCCGACCCGTCCCAGACTATGGCCCTGCCGGAGCTCACCCCGGCGGCTGTGCTGGATTATCTGCGGGGCGCCCGCCCCGCTCCGCGGCGGCGCGGCCCGCCGGCCGATCGTTGATTCTTTGACCAATTTTCCCTGCATTTACCTGAAATATCCGCCCTTTTTTCAACGATTCCATAGGCCTTCCTGATATTGCCCTTGTCATCTCTGCAGGGCTGTGCTAAAATTACAGACAGGTTTCATTTTGGATGGGCGAAACTCCGATTTGCTCACAAAGCGGCACAATATATAGCGCTGATTTGATCAGCAAAAGTCTATATATTGTACAACGCTTGCGTTTTGCTCATCTCTGAGGCTTCGCGAAAACGAGGAGAGGATCGAGACCGCGCGTCTCAACTTACAGGAGGGGTTGATACCATGCCAAATTGCAAAACAGCGATCCCCTATCGGGGCACGGCGGAACAGGAGGAGCAGCTGCGCGAGGTGATCCGGAAGTACAAGGGGCAGCCGGGCGCCACCATGCCGGTGCTCCAGGCCGCCCAGGAGATCTTCGGCTATCTGCCGGAGGAGGTACAGATCATGGTGGCGGAGGGGTTGGACGTCCCCCTGTCCGAGATCTACGGCGTGACCTCCTTCTATTCCCTGTTTACCCTGAATCCCAAGGGCAAGTACCAGATCTCCGTCTGCCTGGGCACCGCCTGCTACGTCAAGGGCGCCGCCGACGTGCTGGCCGCGGTGGAACAGAAGCTGTCCATCACCCCCGGCGGCATCACGGAGGACGGTCTGTTCTCCCTGGACGCCTGCCGCTGCATCGGCGCCTGCGGGCTGGCCCCCGTCATGATGATCAACGGCGACGTCTACGGTCGGCTCACCCCCGCCCAGGTGGGCCCCATTCTGGACCAGTACATCAAAAAAGGATGAAGGAGCTGTCCCTGAACATTCTGGACGTGACCAAAAACTCCGTGGCCGCCGGCGCCAGCCGGGTGGACGTCTCTCTCACCGAGAGCGGGGACGGCTGGCTCACCATCCGCGTCGCGGACAACGGCCGGGGCATGAGCCCGGACTTTCTGGCCCGGGCCACCGACCCCTTCACCACCACCCGCTCCACCCGAAAGGTGGGCATGGGGCTGCCCCTGTACCGCCTGGCGGCGGAGCAGACCGGCGGGGACCTGTGTATTGAGAGCCGGGAAGGCGTGGGCACCGCCGTCACCGCCCGGTTCTGCCGCCGGCATATGGACTGCCCGCCCCTGGGCGACCTGCCCGGCACGGTGGCCCTGCTGATCCAGGGCAGCCCCGACGTGGACTTTTTCTATCGCCACACCACCCCAAGGGGCGAGGCGGCGCTGTCCACCGAGGAGCTGAGAGCCGTGCTGGGGGACGACGTCTCCCTGGCGGAGCCGGAGGTGTTTGCCTGGGTCCAGGACTATCTGGCGGAGCGGGAGGCTCAGGCGGCCATGGAACCGGAACAGGACGCTGTTTAGAGGGAACTGGAGGGATATAATATGAAAAGCCTGGAAGAACTGAAGGCGATCCGGGAACGGATGAAGAAGCAGATGGACCTGCGGGAGAACGGCGAGGACAATATCCGCGTGGTGGTGGGTATGGCCACCTGCGGCATCGCCGCCGGCGCCCGCCCGGTGATGACCGCCTTTTTGGACGAAGTGGAAAAGCGCGGCCTCAGAAACGTCACCGTCTCTCAGACGGGCTGCATCGGCGTGTGCCGGCTGGAGCCCATCGTGGAGGTGTTCGTCCCCGGCG
>CAZUWQ010000032.1:0-8131 GCA_964624195.1 uncultured Oscillospiraceae bacterium
GAGATGCGCTCCCTGGCCCTGGGCGGCCTGCGGGTGCTCCGGGGCGAGGAGAAGGCCAAGGAATACGTCAGCCCGGACCGTCCCCGCTGACCCGGCCGGCCATCCAACTATACGCTCATAAAGACAGGACCTGCCCCGCGGCAGGTCCTGTCTTTGGTTCAGGGAGCAGATCGTGCGTCCCCGCAAATTTTTCCTTTACGTCCGCGGAATGATGTGATATTATATTAAAAACGTGATTTGGAGGTGGAACCTGTGAAGGAGCTGGAGGAACTGAAGCGCCGCCTGCAAAGCGAGCGGCCGGACAACTGGGACGCGCTGCCGGACATCCCCCTGTATATGGACCAGGTGGTGTCCTACCTCTCCCGCCAGATGATCTCCTTTGACGACGGGGACGCCCTGACCTCCGCCATGATCAACAACTATATCAAGGACGGTCTGCTGTCCCGGGCCAACGGGAAGAAATATGAGCAGGAGCACCTGGCCTACCTGACGGCCATCAGCGCTCTGAAGCAGGTGCTGTCCGTGCGGGAGATGCGGGCGCTGGTGGCCGTCGGCCAGGAGGGCCGGGACACCGGGCAGCTGTACCAGTTCTTCTGCGCGACCCTGGACCAGGCGCTCTCGGACGCCGCGAAGCGGTTGGATGAGAACACCGCCGACCACGATCTGCCCAAGCTGGTGCTGTCCCTGGCCCTGCGCAGCTACGCGGAGGGTCTGGCCTGCCACCGGGTGCTGGCTATCATGGCCCGGCGGGCCGGTCAGGAGGAGCTGCTTACCGGAGCGAAAAAGAAGGAAAAGGAGAGGGAAAAGGAGAAGGAGAAGGAAAAATGAGTCCCGCTTCCGGGCGCGCGGCGCCTGAAATGAATCAATGGAGGGTATCTCTATGAGCAATTATGTCATCGTCACCGACTCATCCTGCGACCTGCCCGCTGAACTGGTAGAACAGCTTGAGCTGTGCGTGGTCCCGCTGTCCTTCATCCTGGACGGCAAGACCTATCACGACTATCCAGACGGGCGGGAGATGAGTCCGGATACCTTTTACAGTCTGCTGAAGCAGGGCAGGCACGTTACCACCAACGCCGTCAACGTGGGCCAGGCTGCCGAGGCCATGGAGCCCTTCCTGAAGGCGGGTCAGGACGTGCTTGTGCTGGCCTTCTCCTCCGGCCTGTCCGCCACCTGTAGCTCCTTTCAGATCGCCGCCGCGGATCTGTCCGCCCAGTATCCGGACCGGAAGGTCTACGCGGTGGATACCCTGTGCGCCTCCCTGGGCCAGGGGATGCTGGTCTATCAGGCGGCCCTGCTGCGCCAGGCGGGCAAGACCATCGACGAGGTGCGGGACTGGGCGGAGGAGTACAAGCTCCACCAGTGCCACTGGTTCACGGTGAGCGACCTGTTCCACCTGAAGCGGGGCGGCCGGGTGTCCGGCGCCACCGCCCTGCTGGGCACCATGCTTCAGATCAAGCCGGTGCTCCATATGGACGACGCGGGGCACCTGATCAATATGTCCAAGGTCAGGGGCCGCAAGGCGTCCCTGCTGGCCCTGGTGGACAAGGTGGCCGAGCTGGCCGTCGATCCGGCCGGTCAGACCATGTTCCTCTGCCACAGCGCCTGCCTGGAGGATGCTCAGTTCATCGCCCAGGAGGTCAAGCGCCGCTACGGCGTCAAGGAGATCATCATCAACCGCATCGGTCCCGTCATAGGCGCCCACACCGGCCCCGGCTGCGTCTCCCTGTTCTTCACCGGCGCCCGCCGCTGAACGCGGAAGGCGGCGGCGCTCCAAATAGTTGAATCGGCTCTGATTTTGTGCTACAATACCCGCAAGCGGAGCTTAGGACCTGTATCCACAGGCGTTGAACGCCGCCCGCGGATACAGGTCCTTTCTTTTGTGAAGCGCCCCGCGATATTGCGAGCTGTGAACAGGGAGGTGTCCACCCGTGTCTGACCGATCTGTTGTTCTCGGCCTGTCCGGAGGCGTGGACTCCTCCGTGGCCGCGCTGCGGCTGCTCCGGGCGGGCTATCAGGTGTCCGCTCTCTATCTGGACATCGGGCTGGGCGGCGCCGACGCCGCCCGGGACGCCGCCGCTCAGCTGGGCGTCCCCTTTGCCGTGGCCGACGTCTCCCAGGAGCTGGAGCGCCATGTCTGCCGCCCCTTCTACGATGACTACCTGGCGGGCCGCACGCCCATCCCCTGCGCACGGTGCAACCCCCTGGTGAAGTTTCCCGCCCTGCTCCGCCGCGCCGACGAGCTCGGGGCCTCCTTCGCGGCCACCGGCCACTACGCCCGGCTGGGCACGGGCTCCGACGGCGGGCCCATCCTCCTGCGGGGTATGCCCGCCAACGACCAGTCCTATCTGCTGGCCCGCCTGCCCCGGACCATGCTGGGCCGGCTCCTGTTCCCCCTGGGGGACGTGGAAAAGACCGCCGCCCGCCGGGAGGCGGAGGCGGCCGCCCTGCCCGCCGCCCACCGGCCCGACTCCATGGACATCTGCTTTATCCCCGACGGCGACTACGCCGCCTGGCTGGACCGGCGGGGCGGCACGCCGCCCCCCGGCCATTTTGTGGACGATCGGGGTAATGTGCTGGGCGTCCACAAGGGCATCCATCATTACACTCTGGGTCAGCGCCGGGGGCTGGGCGTGTCGTCCACCGGGCGGCTGTTCGTCTCCGCCATCCGCCCGGAGCGAAACGAGGTGGAACTGACCCACGGCGAGGGCCTCCACGCCGATACTGTCCGCTGCGGCGGCCTGAACTGGCTGGCGGAGGGGACCCTGGACGCCCCCCGCCGGGTCACCGCCCGCCTGCGGCACTCCCGCCGGGAGGACGCCGCCCTGCTGGTCCCCCTGGGGGATGGCCGGGCGGAGCTGCGCATGGACCTGCCCGCCCGCGCCCCCACGCCGGGGCAGTTGGCCGTGTTTTACGGCGGAGATCAGGTGCTGGGAAGCGGGTGGATCCTATGAGCGCCCCCAACGTCCTGGTCATCTGCGGCCCCACCGCCTCGGGCAAGACCGCCCTGGCCGCGGCCCTGGCCCGGCGGCTGGGCGGCGAGGTGGTGTCCGCCGACTCCATGCAGGTCTACCGCCGCATGGATATCGGCACCGCCAAGCCGACCCCAGAGGAGATGGGCGGCGTTCCCCACCATATGATCGACGTGGCCGACCCGGAGGAGAGCTACTCCGTGGCCCGCTATGTGCGGGAGGCCGTCCCCGTGGTGGACGACATTCTGGCCCGGGGCCGGCTGCCCATCGTGGCCGGCGGCACCGGGCTGTATATCGACAACCTGATCGCCGGGCGGACCTTCGCCCCCCTGCCGGAGGATCCCGGCCTGCGGGCGGGCCTCCAGGCCAGGGCCCGCTCGGAGGGCCTGCCCTCCCTGCTGGAGCAGCTGCGCCGGGTGGACCCGGCGGCGGCGGAGCGCGTCCACCCCAACGATGAAAAGCGGATCATCCGGGCGCTGGAGGTCTACCTGTCCACCGGCACGACCATCACCCGGCACAACGAGGAGACCCGCGCCCTTCCCCGCCGCTACGCCCCGCTGACCATCGGCCTGAGCTTCGCCCGGCGGCCTCAGCTGTGGGCCCGCATCGACCGCCGGGTGGACGCCATGATGGAGCGGGGCCTGGCGGACGAGGTGCGCCGTCTGCTGGACAGCGGCGTCTCCCCCCAATGCACCGCAATGCAGGCCATCGGCTACAAGGAGCTGGCCGCCGCGCTGCTGGCCGGGCGGCCCCTGTCCGACGGCGCGGAGGAGATCAAGCTCCGCTCCCGTCAGTATGCCAAGCGCCAGCTCACCTGGTTCAGGCGGGAGCCGGATATCCACTGGTTCCTGTGGCCGGAGCAGCCGGATTTTTCCGCCGCCCTCGCCTTTTCGACAGAACTCGCCGCCCGTTCCGGCATACAATAGACGCACTCCCGGACAAGCCCTCCGGCTGTCCGGCAGAATGAGAGGCGGCAGCTCCGTCCGCCGCCCAAACAAAGGAGTGCATACATTATGAGCTTCACCGCAGTCGCCGTAGGCCGTCAACCCAATGTGCAGGACACGTTTCTCACCGCCGCCCGCCGTCTTGCCGCCCGCGTCACCCTGTTTCTGATGAACGGATATCAGCTCCGGGGCGTCATCACCGATTTCGACCCCTATGTGGTGGTGCTGGTGTCCGACGGCAGGCAGCAGGTCATCTACAAGCACGCCATCTCCACCATCGCCCCCGAGCGCCCCATCGCCATAGACGAGCCGTGATCCGGCGTCCGCCGGGCAGACAGAAAGAAGGTCCCCATGAAAGAGAGCACCCTGGCAACCAAATTGATGATCGGCGTATTGTGCGTCGGCGTCCTGGTCTACCTTGCCGTCTATTTCGTCTCCGGCTTCAAGGATGACCTGGCCACCGCCGTCGTCTACTCCTACTCCGTCGATCTGGGCACAGAGGCCACCGGCATCGTGGTCCGGGACGAGCTTGTGCTGTCCGACTCGGGGGGCTATTATGTGGACCTGGTACTCAACGAGGGGGAGAAGGCCGCCGCGGGCGACGCGGTGGCCCTGCTGTACTCCGACCCCTCCGCCCTGGAGACCCGGCAGTCCATCCGCGCTCTCCAGGCGGAGATCGAGCAGTTGGAATACGCCCTGTCCTCCGGCGTCCAGAGCGCCGATGCCTCCAAGCTGGACAGTCAGGTGATCTCCTCCATTGTCAACCTCCGGAGCCTCACCGCCTCCGGCGACCTGACCGCCCTGGAGGACTCGGTGCTCAATCTGCGCGCCAACGTATTCAAACGGGACTACTCCTATGGGGACGCCGAGGCCGCCGTCCAGATCAGCCGGCTCATCTCCGAAAAGCAGAGCCAGCTGACCTCCCTGAACCAGTCTCTGAGCCAGGTGTCCCAAACGGTATACGCCCCCGCCGCCGGGGTGTTCTCCGGCGAGGTCGACGGCTACGAGTCCGCCGTCACCCCCGCCATGCTGGACGACATGACCATAGACCAGCTCTCCGCGCTGCTGTCCGCCGCGGCGCCTGCCCACTCCTCCGCGCTGGGCAAGCTGATCACCGGCTCCACCTGGTATCTGGCCGCCCTCTTTGAGGGGGAGGACCTCCCCGGCCTGTCCGAGGGTTCTTCCTATACCGTCTCCTTCTCTCACGACTTCTTCGGGGATGTGCCCATGACCCTGGAGCGCCTCCAGGCCGACGGCGGGCAGACCCTGGCCGTCTTCTCCGCCCGGTCTTACCTGGCAGACACCTCGCTGCTGCGGGTGCAGACGGTGAACATCGTCACCCAGCAGCTCCAGGGCATCCGCGTCCCCCGCAAGGCCCTCCGGGTGGAGACGGTGGACGAGGAGGTGGAGCGGGAGGACGGCTCCACCTCCACCGTCCAGCGCAACGTCTACTATGTCTACACCATCGTGGGCAAGCAGGCGGAAAAGCAGGAGGTGCGGGTGCTCCACACCGGGGACGCCTACTATCTGGTGGAGCCGGTGGACCAGAGCTCCGCCTTCCGCCTGCGCTCCGGGGACACCGTCATCCTCAACTCCTCCGGCATCTACGACGGAAAGGTGGTGCGGTGATGGACCTGACCCAGCGCCTGGCCCGTGTCCGGGCCAACATCGCCGCGGCAGCGGCGGCCTCCGGCCGGGACCCCGCCGGCGTGGCCCTGGTGGCCGCCACCAAGACCCGAAGCGACGATGAGATCCGCGCCGCCATCGCCGCCGGCGTCACCATCTGCGGCGAAAACCGGGTGCAGGAGCTCACCGCCCACCTGGCCGCCGGCGCGTATGAGGGCGCCGCCGTCCACTTCATCGGCCACCTCCAGACCAACAAGGTGAAATTCGTGGTGGGCAGGGTGGACCTGATCCACTCCGTCTCCTCGGAAAAGCTGCTGCTGGCCATCGACCGCCAGGCGGAAAAGCTGGGCGTGACCCAGGACGTGCTGTTGGAGGTGAATTCAGCGGGGGAGGCGAGCAAATCCGGCTTCTCCCCGGATCAGCTCCCCGCCGCCGCACGCCTGGCCCACAGTCTGCCCCATCTGCGGCTCCGCGGCCTGATGTGTATTCCGCCCAAAGCCGCTCAACCCGGTAAAAATCTTTCTTATTTCGCAAATTTGACCCGGTTGGCTGTTGACATAAGACAGGAAATAAGCGATAATAAGGACGATGTGGCATATTTGTCCATGGGAATGAGCGACGATTATCAAGACGCTGTATCCGCGGGCGCTACCCATGTGCGTATCGGGACCGCGCTGTTCGGTCCCCGGCCGCCAATTCCGAATACACTATCAGGAAGGGAGCTTGATCCATGAGTTTCTTAGATGAATTGAAGCGTCTTGCCCGCCCCTATGAGGACGAAGACGACTACGACGAGGACGAGGACTTTACCCCGGTCAGCAAGGAGCCGGCCAACGCACGGGACCGCGACCGCGACCGGGACCGGGACCCGGAGCGCCGCAACAAGGTGGTGAACATCCACACCACCACGCAGCTCCAGGTGGTGCTGGTCAAGCCCGAGCGGTTCGAGAACGCCTCCGAGATCGCGGACCATCTGCGGGAAAAGCGCACCGTGGTGCTCAACCTGGAGCAGACGGAGAAGGGCATTGCCCGCCGCCTCATCGATTTCCTGTCCGGCGTGGCCTACGCCAACGAGGGCACCATCAAGAAGGTGGCCCTGTCCACGTACATCATCACCCCCTACAATGTAGAGATCCTGGGCGACCTGATCGACGAGCTGGAAAACAACGGTCTTTACTTTTGACCAAATAAACAGAAAGGGGGGACCGACTGATGCTGACTCCGCAGGAGGTGGCCAGCCATTCCTTTGCCAAGGCCACCCTGGGCGGCTATAACATGGCCATGGTGGACGAGTTTTTGGACGTGCTCACCGAGGACTATACCGCCCTTTACAACGACAACGCGATCTTAAAGAACAAGCTGAAGGTGCTGTCTGAGACGGTGGAGGAATACCGGGCCACCGACAGCGCCATGCGCAAGACCCTTTTCGCGGCCCAGCAGATGGCCGACTCCATCGTCAGCGAGGCGGAGCAGCGCAAGGCCGCCCTGGTGGAGGACGCGGAAAAGCAGGCCAACGCCCGCATTGCGGAGCTGTCCGCGGCCGTGGCGCTGGAGGAGCACCGCCTGCGGGAGGCGCAGAAGTCCACCGCCGCCTATGTGCAGAAGCTCCAGGCTCTGTACGAGCAGGAGATGGAGTTTCTGTCCCACCTGGGCGAGATGGTCCCGCCCAAGCCGCCGGAGGGGAGCGATCTCTCCGACGACATCAAGGCGTCGGTCTCCGCCAGGCTCTACATCGACCAGCGGGGCGAGGCGGGGGAGACCTCCGCCTCCTACGGTCCGGGCGGCGCCGAGGCCGCCGGGGACGAAGCCGCCGGGCCCGCGCCCGGGCAGCCCGCCGAGGCCGCCGGCCTTCCCGACGACCAGCCGGCCCCCGACCCGGAGGCCACCCGCCGCTTCGACGACCTGCAGTTCGGCAGAGACTACGAGATCACCTGAACGCAGCCCCGGCCTTCCGGAAGCGCGAGGCGCCGAAAAGACTTTTTTACAGGCGGAAGCGGCGTGATATGCCCCGCATATCACGCCGCTTTTCTACAGAAAAGGAGGTCCCCGGATGAAAAAGGCAAAGACCGTCCTTCTCGTGGCCGGGGTGGTCGTCCTGATCCTCCTGGCCTACAGCCTGGAGGGAGCTCTGGAATACCAGGTCGAGGAGGGCGGACAGGCGGACTGGCTGAACGAGCAGTGGGAGGAATACCGCGTGAGCGGCGGCTTCACCACCCGTTCCGACGGGGCGCTGCTGGCGGAGCTGAACGACGACAAGCTCACCTACCAGTTGTGGCAGGTGGAGCTGGACGGCCAGACCTACTATGACGCCGTGGTCTGGAAGCGGGGCGGCAGCGGCAGGTATCAGGCGGCGATGGACCAGGTGCTCTCCGAGGAGGAGCGGCAGGGCGAGTCCGTCAGTTTTTATTTTCAGGACGGCATCTGGCAGCGCCAGTTTCAGGTCACGCCCCAGCTTCAGATCACGGATGTGGAGCGCTCTCTCCACCTCCCCGTCGGCCTGATCCTCTGCGTGATACTGCTGGCCGCGGCCCTGGTCGTGGCTCTGGTGTTCGGCCTGCGGAAACGGAAATAGCCCCCAGGTCCCGAAAG
>CAZUWQ010000033.1:0-7850 GCA_964624195.1 uncultured Oscillospiraceae bacterium
GGCTGTTGCGGGTGACGAAGTCGCAGATGCGGTCCTGGATGCGCTCAAAGTAGTGGAAGGTCTGGCTGACGCCGATGACCAGGCCGTTGAGCCGAACCGGATGGATGGTCATGGCCCCGGACGGCACGATGAAGGACTCCTGGGCCGCCACCGCCAGCGGCACCCCGATGGAGTGCCCGCCCCCCAGCACCAGGGACACGGTGGGCTTGCGCATTCCGGCGATCATCTCGGCGATGGCCAGCCCCGCCTCGATGTCTCCCCCCATGGTATTCAACAGCACCAGCAGTCCGTCCACCTCGCCGCTCTCCTCCACCGCAGTCAGCAGGGGCAGCACATGCTCATACTTGGTGGTCTTGGCCCCGTCCGGCGCCTCCTGGTGGCCCTCGATCTGGCCCACGATGGTCAGGGTGTGTATGGTGCCGTCCCGCGTGCTGACGGTGGCGGAGCCCATGTCCACCGCCTGCTGCTGCCGGTGGGACAGCTCGCCTTCCCGCTCCTCGTCCCGGCTCTGATCCGGCTTTGTTTCCTCGGTCATGAAAAGCCCCCCTTTGCGGTAGTTTCCGCAAAAGGGGGGCCTTCTATTCCACGTCAAAGGCGCGCCGCGTTCAGCCCTCGTACACCGCCTTGCAGGCGGCGTAGGTCATATAGCAGTCCAGCTTGGACACGGTCTCGAAGGGGGAGTGCATGGACAGCACGGGGACGCCGGCATCCAGGGTGTCGATATTGCGCTTGGCCATATAGCAGGCTACGGTGCCGCCGCCTCCCTGGTCCACCTTGCCCAGCTCGGACATCTGCCAGAGGATGCCCCGGTCATCCAGCAGACGGCGGATATAGGCCACCGCCTCCGCGCCGGCGTCAGACGCGCCGCTCTTGCCCCGGGCGCCGGTGTACTTGCACAGGCCCACGCCCCGGTTCACCCAGGCGGAGTTGTTCTTCTCATACACCTCGGCAAAGTTGGGGTCATAGGCCGCGGTCACGTCGCAGGACAGGCAGAAGGACCTCTCCAGGCAGGCCCGCAGAGGCACCCCCTGGCCGTCGCACAGGTCGTTGACAAAGGTGTCAAAGAAAGCGGACTGCATACCGGACACGCCCTCAGAGCCGATCTCCTCCTTGTCCGCCAGCACACACACGGCGGTGCGGCAGGGCACGCCGCCCAGGTCCAGCAGCGCTTTCAGCCCGGCATAGGCGCACACCCGGTCATCATGGCCGTAGGCGCCCAGCAGGGTGCGGTCGAAGCCGATGTCGGCGGCCCGGAAGGCGGGCACGGCCTCCAACTCGGCGGAGATGAAGTCCGCCTCGGTGATGCCGTAGTGGTCGTGGAGCAGCTTCATCACCGCCAGCTTCACCCGATCGGAGCCCTCGTCCCCCTTCAGCGGACGGCTGCCCACCAGAAGGTTCAGATTCTCGCCGGGAATGGCCTCGGCCAGGGTCTTCTTGGACTGGTCCGCCGCCAGGTGGGGCAGCAGGTCGTCAATGGTGAACTGGGGATCGCCGGGGTTGCCGCCCACAGACACATTGACGATAGCGCCGTCCTTCAGCGCCACTACGCCCCGCAGCTCCAGGGGGATAGTCACCCACTGATACTTGCGGATGCCGCCGTAGTAGTGGGTCTTGAAAAAGGCCAGCTCGCTGTTCTCATACAGCGGGGTGGGCTTCAGGTCCAGCCGGGGGCTGTCGATATGAGCGGCCACGATGGACACGCCCTGGTCCAGCGGCGCGGAGCCGATGACCGCCAGGTTCACCGCCCGGCCCCGGTTCACCCGGTATACCTTCATGCCGGGCTGCAGGGCCATGCCCCGCTCCAGGGGCACAAAGCCGGCGGCCTTGGCCAGCTCCACGGTGTAGGCCACGCAGGTGCGCTCCGTCTTGCCCCGGTCCAGATAGGTCTTATAGCTCTCGCAGTAGTCAAAAATGGCCTGCTCTCTGGCCTCGTCCACCAGGTCCCAGCCGTTCTTTTTCTGACTCAGCAGTGTCTCCCGCAGCTGCTGAGCGGCAGTTTTTTCTTCCATAGCAGTATCCTCCTTGATGATGGTATCAAACAGTGCCCACGCCCGCGCCTCCAGCTCTGATCGGTCCTCCCCGTCGTTGCGCAAAACATGGTCACAATGTTTTTCAAAATACTCCGCGGGCTTCTGCGCGGACACCCGCAGCCGGGCGTACTCCTCCCCGATGCCCTCCCGGGCCATGACGCGGCGCACCCGCGTGTCATCGGACGCGGTCACCGCCACCGTGGTCCGGCACAACTCCCCCAGGCCGCTCTCCAGCAGGGCGACGGCATCGACAGCCGCGACGCGCTTCCCCGCCTTTTCCGCCTCACGGAGCGCCTCCTCCACCGCCTGGCGCACATAGCGGTGGGTGATGTCGTTCAGGTCGTCCAGCGCCTTCTGATCCTCAAACACAATGGCCCCTAACGTCTTGCGCCGCAGCGTCCCATCCTCCGCGAAAATGTCCGGCCCGAACCGGGCCAGCAGTTCCGCCCGCATGGGCCCGCAGGAGCGGGTCAGCTCGTGGTACACCCTGTCGCAGTCCAGGATCACCGCCCCCATCCGGGCCAGCACCTGAAGCGCCGTGGTCTTACCCGCCCCGGTGGGGCCGGTGATGCCGATGATCGTCACAGCCTCAACTCCCCCTTTCCGCCCGGTCCACAGGCTCGCCCAAAACGGCCTCGAGCCGCTCCCGGCTCAAACCGCCCTGACGCAGGATCCGGTAGGGCTTTGCCGTCATATCCAAAATGGTGGACTCCACCCCCACCGCGCAGGGGCCGCCGTCCACCACGGCGTCGATCCGCCCCGCCAGCTGGGCCAGCACCTCCCCCGCCGACCTGGGGCTTTTCTGCCCGGACAGGTTGGCGGAGGGGCAGGCCAGCGGACGGCCCAGCGCCCGGATCACTTCCAGGGTGGCCGGGTGGTCGGGACAGCGCACCCCCTGCGTGGCGCCCCCGGCGGACACAATAGGCGGCAGCCGCCCGTTCCCCCACAGGATCATGGTCAGCGGCCCCGGCCAGAAGGCCTCGGCCAGCCGATACGCGTCAGGTGGTATTCCTTTACACACACGCTCCACCATGACCATCCCGTCCACCAGCACATTCAGCGGCTTGGTCTCCGGACGATCCTTGGCGTCGTAGTCGGCCTGCACGGCCTCCGCCTGGGTAGCGTCGGCGGCCAGGCCATACACCGTCTCGGTGGGGACGGCCACCAGCCTGCCCCCCCTCAAAAGGCCGGCGGCGGCCTCCGTCTCGTCCGCCGCCAGCAGCCTGGTGCCGGTGACCAGTTCCACGAGCTGTCCGGGGCGCTCGATCAGATAGTCCGCCCCCGCCGCCTCCAGCTCCTGCCGGTCCCGGAAGCCCCACAGCACCCCCGCCGCCGTCAGGCCGCCGTTCTTGCCCGTGCGCACATCCACGTCGCTGTCCCCCACGAACAGGGTGGTATCCGGTCTTGCCCCCAGCCGCTCCATCAGCTGAAGCAGCAGGGTCGGGTCCGGCTTTACCGGCATCCCCGGCAGCGCGCCCTGGATGGCCTGGAACACGCCGGGAAAATCGTGTTCTACCACCGGCCCCGCCAGGGCATCCGCCTTATTGGACAGCACCGCCATTCCGACCCCGCAGGCGCCCAGCGCCTCCACCGCCGCCCGAACGCCGGGATAGGGGGCGGTCCTGTCCTCCTTGTGGGCGTCATAGTAGGCGGAAAATTCCGCCAGAGCCGCGGCACGCTCCCCTTCGGTCAGACCTTCCGGGACAAACCGCTCCACCAGTTTGGGGATGCCATTGCCCACCATCCGCTTGAACCGCTCCACCGTGTGGGTGGGCCAGCCATGGGCGGCGCATACATGGTTTCCCGCGTCCGCCAGATCGTCGATGGTATTCAGCAGGGTGCCGTCCAGATCAAATATCACATGGGTGTACATATCCGTCAGTCCTTCCGCGCCGCCAACTGCTCCGCCTGGTGGGCGGTGATCAACCCGTCGATGATCTCGTCCAGGTCCCCGTCCATCACGCTGTCCAGCTTGTAGAGCGTCAGGCCGATGCGGTGGTCGGTCAGGCGGCCCTGGGGAAAGTTGTAGGTGCGGATGCGCTCATTGCGCATCCCCGTCCCCACCTGGCTGCGGCGCTCCTGGCCGTACTCGCTCTCCACCCGCTCCCGCTCCCGCTCATACAGGATAGAGGCCAACAGCCGCATGGCCTTCTCCCGGTTCTGGAACTGGCTCCGCTCCTGCTGGCACTCCACCACAGTGCCTGTGGGCCGGTGGATCAGCCGGACGGCGGAGGACGTCTTGTTGATATGCTGTCCGCCGGCGCCGGAGGATCGGAACACCTGCATATCTATATCCGCGGGGTCCAGCTTCACATCCACCTCCGCCATCTCGGGCAGCACCGCCACCGTCACCGTGGAGGTGTGCACCCGGCCCCCGGCCTCGGTCTCCGGCACCCGCTGCACCCGGTGGACGCCGCTCTCATACTTGAACCGGGACCAGGCGCCCTCCCCGATCACTGTAAAGGATATTTCCTTTAATCCGCCCAGCTCCGTTTCGTTGGCCGCGTTTACCTCCACCTGCCATCCCCGGCGCTCAGCGTACATCCGGTACATCCGGGTCAGGGAGCCGGCAAACAGGGCGGATTCCTCGCCCCCCACCCCGGCCCTGATCTCCACGATGACGTTCTTGCCGTCATTGGGGTCCCGCGGCAGCAGCAGGACGCGGATCTCCCGCTCCAGCCGCTCGATGTCCGCCTTGGCGGAGGTCAGCTCCTCCTGGGCCAGCTCCCGCATCTCCGGGTCGGCCAGCAGCTTCTCCGCCCCGGCCAGGTCCTCCCTGGCTCCGCACAGGCTCCGATAGGCGGTCACCAGCGGCTCCAGCTCCTTTTGCTCTCGATTGAGCCTGGACACCAGCTCCGGGTCGCTATAGGTCTCGTTGGCGGCCAGGCGGGCCTCCAGCTCCTGGTATCGCAGTTCAATGTTTTTCAGATCCTCCGTCATGCGTTCACCTGTTTCCCTTTATCGGTCCATGAAAAATGATTTCAGCAGGGCCAGCGGCTCCCGGAGATACATGGACAACCGGGCCCCGATGTGGCTGGACGGCGCGGCCAGGGTGGACAGGTTCTCTGTAGTGCCGCAGGCCCGACCCCACAGCATCCGCACACGGGCCAGATGGAAGCCGTTGGACACGATCAGGATGTTGCCGGTGGCATCGTACCCCGCCTCGGCCAAAACCTGAATGGAGCAGCGCAGATTCTGGTCCGTGTTGTGGGACTGCTCCTCCAGCAGGATATTCTCCTCCGGCACACCGTGCTCCATCAGGTAGTCCGCCATAGCCTTGGCCTCGCTGGTGGGTTCGTCGTCCCCCTGTCCGCCGGACACCACAATGGTGAGCTCCTGGTGCTCCTCCCAGTAGTCCAGGGCAGTGTTCAGCCGGTCCTGCAGCAGCACCGAGGGGCCCCAGGAATGCACCTGGCAGCCCAGCACGAGCATTACCTGCGGGTCTCCCCGCACGTCGTCATGGCTGCCGGCCAGCACCACGCCCAGCAGGGCCCCAAAGGCCGCCACCGCCGCCAGCAAAACAGCCAGCAGCGCGATCAGCGCCCGCTTCGCGCTTCCCCGCCTGCCCCGATAGGGCCGATACTCCTTTGCCGCGTTCATGTCTCTCTCACCAGCCTTACGTTTGTTTTCCTTCCTCCCATCGGACGCCCAAAGCCCGGCATTTCTCTATCGCGTCCGGGTGACCCGACATCGCGGCCTTGGCATACCAGCGCCCGGCCTCCTCCATGTCCCGCTCCACCACCACGCCGGGCTCGTAAAACTGCTCCGCCAGGTTATACTGAGCATCCCAGTCCCCATGCTCCGCCGCCCGGCGGGTCCAATAGAAGGACTTCTCCATGTCCTTCTCCACCCCCAGGCCCTCGTGATAGAAGTATCCCACCTGGCACTCTGCCAGAGGATAGCCCCCCTCCGCGATCTTCAAATGTCCCTCAAAGCACTCCTGATACCGCCCGGCAGTAAAGTACTTATCGATCAGCGCGTTGCAGCGGTCAAATTCCGGACAATCCTCATAGTGTTCATATTCACTACCCATGCTTCGCTCATCCTCTCTCAGCCTTCCGTTCTGCTTCCCTCCAGCTCCGCCGCCAGGGTCTCCCACCGGGTGTACAGATGGGCCAGCTCGTCCTCCAGCGTCTCCCGCTCCGCGTACAGGTCCTGGAGCTTCAGGTAGTCGGAGGAAACCGCCTCCATCTCGCCCGTCAACTCGTCCAGCCGGATCTCCGCCTTTTCCACCGCCCGCTCGGCGGCCCGCACCTGCTTTTCCAGCTCCTTGGTGCCGCCGGGGCGCTTGGGCTTGTCCACCGGCTGCTTCCGCGGCTCCGGGGCGGCAGGGACATTTTTCAGCTGGGCCTGCCGCTCCCGGAAGGCCCGAAACTCCCCGTAGGCGCCCCGGAAATCAGTGATCTTCCCGCCCTCCAGCATCCAGACGCGGGTGGCGAATTTTTCGATAAAGTAGCGGTCATGGGATACGAACAGCAGGTTGCCGCCGAAGTCCGCCACCGCGTCCTCGATCCACTCCCGGGAGTCGATGTCCAGGTGGTTGGTGGGCTCGTCCAGGATCAGCAGATTGATCTTGCTGTCCATGAGCATACACAGCCGCAGCCGGGACTGCTCCCCGCCGGACAGGGCGGACACCGGCTTGAACACGTCCTCTCCCCGGAACCCGAAGGACGCCAGCCGGTCCCTGGCCTCCTGGGTGGAGCAGTTCTGGGCGTACAGCATGGTGTCCACCAGGTTCCGGTCGGGCCGGTCGAAACGGATGATCTGGGGCAGATAGCCGACGCGGATGGACGGCCCCAGGTAGACAGATCCGGCGTCCGGCTCCTCCTCCCCCATGACGATCTTCAAAAAGGTGGACTTGCCGGCGCCGTTGTCCCCCAACAGGGCGATCCGCTCTCCCCCGGCCACCTCCAGCTCCAAACCAGAAAACAGGACGCGCTCCCCGAAGGACTTGGTCAGGCCGGAGATGACCATGGCCTCGTCCCCGTGGAACTCCCGCTCCCCGAACCGGGTGGTCAGCTTCCGCTCTTTGGTGGGCTTGTCCGTGGTGCGCATCCGCTCGATGCGCCGCTCCATGTTGATGGCCCGCTTATACTGCTTGTCGTCACCCTTGAAGGCCCACAGGCGCATCTGCTCCGCCGCGGCCTCCAGCTGGGATATCTTGGCCTGCTCCTTTTCATACTGCCGCAGGCGCTCCTGGTAGCGGCGCTCCTTTTCCTCCACATAAAACGAATAGTTGCCGGAGTACAGCTCCGCCCTGCCGCCCCGCACCTCCGCCACCCGCCGCACCACCTTGTCCAGAAACCAGCGGTCATGGGAGATGGCGATGACGGTGCCCTGGAAGCGCTCCAGGTACTGCTCCAGCCATTCGGTGGCGTTCAGGTCCAGATGGTTGGTAGGCTCGTCCAGCAGCAGGATGTCCGTATCCTCCAAAATCAGCCGGGCCAGATTGATGCGGGTCTTCTCCCCGCCGGACAGGTCGGAAAAGAGGCGGCCACGCATATCGCTGTCGATATTCAGGCCGTTGCACACCTTGTTCAGCCGGGTCTCGGTGTCATAGCCGCCGCCGGTCTCAAAGGCCGCGGTGAGCTCGTCATACCGGGCCAGCACCTCCGGCCGGGCGCTCTCTCCCATCCGGACAGCCAGCTCACCCAGCTCCCGCTCCATGTCGTGGAGACGGGCAAAGGCGGTGTCCAGCACGTCCCGGACCGTGTAGCCCGCCGGGTAGACGGGGATCTGGGAGATCAGCCCCAGCCGCTTGCCGGGGGCGATGGTCACTGTGCCCTCGTCCGGCTCCACCTGGCCGGTCATGATGCGGAA